>OMRF01000246.1 GCA_900313435.1 uncultured Lachnospiraceae bacterium
TAAATGCCATCGAGGACTACAAGGAGGTCTCTGAGAGATATGAATTTTTGAAGGGACAGCATGATGACCTGATAGAAGCAGAGGAATCCCTTACAAAGATAATAACCGAGCTCACTGAGGGCATGAAGGAAAAGTTTGAAAAGGGCTTTTCTGAGATCCAAAAGGAATTTGACAGAGTCTTCAAGGTACTGTTCGGAGGCGGAAAGGCGGAGCTCTCTCTTACCGATGAAGAAAATCTTCTTGAGAGCGGTATCAGGATCACCTGCCAGCCGCCGGGAAAGAAGCTACAGAATATGATGCAGCTTTCAGGAGGAGAAAAATCTCTGACAGCGATAGCCCTCCTTTTTGCGATACAGAATCTGAAGCCCTCGCCCTTCTGCCTTCTTGACGAGATCGAGGCGGCGCTTGATGACAGCAATGTAGACAGATTTGCGGAATATCTGCACAAATTGACAAAGAATACCCAGTTTATTATCATTACCCACCGAAGAGGCACCATGAAAGCGGCGGACAGGCTCTACGGCATTACGATGCAGGAAAAGGGCGTATCGGCGCAGGTTTCTGTAAGTCTTGTGGAGAATGATCTTTCGGATTGAGCTATGGATGAATTAAGAGAAGAATCAAACGTTTCCTATGAAGAGGAAGAAAAAAAGCCAAAAAAGAAGAAAAAGGGCTTTTTCAAAAGGCTTTTTAAAGGGCTTTCAAAATCAAGATCAAACTTAAGACAAAGAATGTCCTATGTCTTCGGGCTGAATCAGATCGACGATGACTTCTATGAGGAACTTGAAGAGGTACTGATCACTTCAGACCTTGGTGTCTATGCCACAGAAGAGATCATGGACGAGCTTCAGGAAGAGATACGAAAAAGAAAGATAAGAAAGCCGGCGGATTCCTATGAGGTCCTGAAGGAAAAGATAAGAGAAAAGATGGTACTCCCCGAAGATGCCTATCTCTTTACCGAACAGCCCTCTGTCGTCCTTCTTGTGGGTGTAAACGGTGTTGGAAAGACCACTACTCTGGGGAAGCTTGCTTCAAAGCTGAATGCCCAGGGAAAAAAGGTAGTGATCTGCGCAGCAGATACCTTCAGAGCTGCGGCAGCCGAACAGCTTACTACATGGGCCGAGAGAGCAAACTGTCCTATCATCAAGGGTTCTGAGGGAACTGATCCATCGTCTATTCTTTATGACGCCATAAATGCCGCAAAGTCTAGGCACGCGGATGTCCTTCTCGTGGATACGGCCGGACGTCTTCATAACAAAAAGAATCTGATGAGCGAGCTTTCAAAGATGTATCGTGTCATAGAGCGGGAGTATCCTGATGTGATAAAGGAGACCCTTCTCGTGCTCGATGCAGCTACGGGACAAAACGCTCTTTCCCAGGCAAGGGAATTTTCCGAAGCCGCAAACATCACAGGGATAGTCCTTACGAAAATGGATTCCAGCGCAAAAGGCGGTATTGCCGTGGCTGTGGAGAGAGAACTCTCCATACCGGTGAAATACATAGGAGTAGGAGAGACAATAGAGGATCTTTCAAGATTTAATCCCGATGACTTCATTGAGGCTCTTTTTTCATCTGACAAGGACAGTGATGAAGCAGGGGATGATGATGGGGATGACGATTATTCCCAAGATGAAGAAGGTATGTGATGCTTACAAAAAAGGATTTTGACGACGCTTCAAAAAAAGTCGCTGAGGTGACAAGTGATACCAAGCTGATCTACAGCGATTATTTCTCAAGTATTTCAGGGAACAACGTTTATCTTAAACCCGAGAATATGCAGGTTACCGGCGCCTATAAGGTCCGGGGCGCATATTATAAGATAAGCACGCTTACCGATGAGCAGCGTGAAAAGGGCCTTATAACTGCTTCAGCCGGAAATCACGCCCAGGGTGTTGCCTTTGCTGCGAAGAAATACGGCGTAAAGGCAACTATCGTGATGCCAACCACAACCCCTCTTATCAAGGTGAACAGGACAAAGGCTTACGGGGCAGAAGTGGTGCTTTATGGCGATGTCTATGATGAAGCCTATGGGAAGGCTTTGGAGCTTTCAAAGGAAAAGGGATATACCATGATACATCCCTTTGACGATCCGGCTGTCGCTACCGGACAGGGAACGATAGCGATGGAGATATTCAGGGATCTCCCGCTTGTAGACATTATTCTTGTTCCAATCGGCGGAGGCGGTCTTGCAACAGGTGTATCTACCCTGGCGAAACTTCTGAACCCGAAAATAAAGGTCTACGGGGTTGAGCCAAGCGGAGCCTGCTGCATGAAAGAATCACTGGCCGCAGGACATGTAGTCACACTTCCTTCCGTTGATACCATAGCAGACGGTACTGCTGTAAAGACTCCCGGAGAGAATATCTTTCCCTATGTCCAGAAAAACATCGACGACATCATCACTATAGATGATGATGAGCTCATAGTCACATTTCTTGATATGGTGGAGAACCACAAGATGATAGTCGAAAACTCCGGTCTGCTCTCTGTTGCGGCAGCTTCGCACCTTAAGGAAAAGGGAAAGAATGTGGCAGCGATACTTTCCGGCGGGAACATGGACATCATCACCATGTCCTCCGTAGTTCAGCACGGTCTCATCATGAGAGACAGGATATTTACGGTCTCCGTTCTTCTTCCCGACAAGCCGGGGCAGCTTGCGGCTGTATCCGATACTATCGCAAAGGCTCTTGGCAATGTTATCAAGCTTGAACACAATCAGTTTGTCTCTACAAACAGGAATGCGGCCGTCGAGCTTCGTATAACTCTTGAAGCCTTCGGTCCGGAGCACAAAGAAGAGATAATGAAGGTCCTTGATGAAAAAGGTTACAGACCTAAGGTCGTCAGGACCAGCCTTTAATATCAGTTTATTTAAGAACGAGGGTTAAGCTTTGGCGCAAAAAAATGACAATTACGGTGCTGACAAGATCACGGTCCTTGAGGGCCTCGATCCCGTAAGGAAGCGGCCGGGAATGTACATAGGTTCAGTCACTCAGAAGGGACTGAACCACCTTATTTATGAGATAGTAGACAATTCGGTTGATGAGCATCTCGCGGGCTATTGCAACACTATTAATGTGACTCTTGAAGCCGATGGAAGCTGTACAGTTTCAGACAACGGCAGGGGAATCCCTGTTGGAATGCATGAAAAGGGCGTTTCAGCGGAGAGGATAGTATTTACGACCCTCCATGCCGGCGGAAAATTTGATGACTCGGTCTATAAAACATCAGGCGGTCTCCACGGAGTCGGCTCTTCCGTAGTAAACGCGCTCTCTCTTTATCTTGATGTTGAGATCTGCCGCGACGGGAATATCTATCATGACAGATATGAAAAGGGTATACCTACGGTAAATCTTGAAAAGGGGCTCCTTCCCGTGACGGGTAAGTCAAGGCAGACGGGAACGAAGGTTAATTTTCTTCCTGACCCCGAGATCTTTGAGAGAACGCGCTTTAAGGAGGACGAGATCAAGAGCCGCCTTCATGAGACAGCCTACTTAAATCCCACACTTACAATAGAATACGAAGACAGACGGGAGAATCCCGAGAAGATCACTTTCCATGAGCCGGATGGAATAAAGGGCTTTGTCGAAGACATCAACAAAAGCTCTGAAAAGATCACTGATGTAGTTTACCTCTCGGGAGAATCCGAGGGAGTGAAGGTAGAGATTGCCTTCCAGTTCGTAAACGAATTCCACGAGAACATTTTAGGCTTCTGCAACAATATCTTTAATGCCGAAGGCGGCACCCATCTTACGGGCTTTAAGACGGCCTTTACTCAGGTCATTAATAACTATGCCCGTGCCCTTGGAAATCTTAAGGAAAAGGATCAGAACTTCAACGGAGTTGAGGTCAGGAACGGTATGACTGCAGTAGTCTCCGTCAAACATCCGAGCCCCAGATTTGAGGGACAGACCAAGACCAAGCTTGACAACCAGGATGCCGTAAAGGCTGTTTCTAAGGTCACTTCCGATGAGGCGGTGCTCTTCTTTGACAGAAACCTTCCCGTCCTTAAGAACGTCATATCCTGCGCTGAAAAGGCAGTAAAGATAAGAAAATCAGAAGAGAGGGCAAAGACCAACCTTCTTACCAAGCAGAAATTTTCATTTGATTCAAACGGAAAGCTTGCAAACTGTGAATCAAGGGATCCTTCAAAATGTGAGATCTTCATAGTCGAGGGAGATTCCGCGGGAGGTAGCGCAAAGACTGCTAGAAACAGGGATTTTCAGGCCATTCTCCCTATAAGAGGTAAGATATTAAACGTTGAGAAGGCATCCATGGACAAGATCCTTTCAAACCTTGAGATCAAGACCATGATAAATTCCTTTGGCTGCGGCTTTTCGGAAGGGTACGGAAATGACTTTGATATCAAAAAGCTTCGCTATGACAAGATAATAATCATGGCAGATGCCGATGTTGACGGCGCACATATCTCGACACTCCTGCTCACGTTATTCTACAGATTCATGCCCGAACTCATTTACGAGGGGCATATCTATATCGCGATGCCGCCGCTTTATAAGGCCATCCCGAAGAGCGGAAAAGAAGAGTATCTCTATGATGACGTGGCTCTTGCTAAATACAGGGAAAGACAGAAAGGTCCGTTCACTCTTCAAAGATACAAAGGTCTGGGAGAGATGGATCCCGAACAGCTCTGGGAGACAACTCTCGATCCTGACAGAAGGAAGCTGAAAAAGGTCCAGATAGATGACGGGCGGCTTGCGTCCGATGTCACTGAAATGCTGATGGGAAATGATGTGCCTCCGAGAAAGGCCTTCATTTATGAAAATGCGAATAACGCGGAGCTTGATGTATAACTATGGCTGTTAAAGAAAAAGAAAGACCTGCAAAGGGAGAGATCATAGAGACAGAATATTCGTCTCTGATGAAAAAATCCTATATAGACTACGCCATGTCCGTCATAATAGCACGGGCTCTTCCTGATGTGAGAGACGGACTTAAGCCGGTGCAGAGGCGTACTCTCTATGATATGTATGAGCTTGGGATCAGATGGGACAGACCCTACAGGAAGTCAGCCCGTATCGTGGGCGATACCATGGGTAAGTACCATCCCCACGGCGACAGCTCGATCTACGAAGCCCTCGTCAATATGGCTCAGGATTTCAAGAAGGGGCAGCCCCTTGTTGACGGGCACGGAAACTTCGGCTCCATAGAGGGCGATGGCGCAGCCGCCATGAGGTACACGGAGGCACGCCTTCAAAAGATCACAGAGAAATATTATCTCGGAGATCTGGACAAGGATGTGGTGGACTTCGGGCCGAATTTTGATGAGACTGAAAAAGAACCCTTAGTCCTTCCTGTAAGGATCCCGAACCTTCTTGTGAACGGCTCTGAGGGTATAGCTGTCGGAATGGCAACATCCATCCCTCCTCATAATCTTTCCGAGGTCATAGACGGCTGCATAGCTTATATGAAAAATCCGGATATGAACACCTCGGATATGCTCCAGTTCATCAAGGGACCTGATTTCCCCACGGGCGGCATAGTCTGCAACAAGGATGAATTATTATCCATATATTCCACCGGAATCGGAAAACTCCGTATCAGGGGAAAAGTAGAGGTTGAAAACGGAAAGAACGGTCACACAAACTTAGTCGTGACCGAGATTCCCTATACTATGATAGGAGCAGGGATAGGGAAGTTCTTAAATGATGTCGCCCATCTTGTGGAGACGCGTGAGACCAATGATATCATCGATATCTCAAACCAATCCTCCAAAGAGGGGATTAGAATAGTTATAGAGCTGAAGAGGGGAGCGGATATTGATGGCGTAAAGAATCTCCTCTTCAAAAAGACTCGGCTGGAGGACACCTTCGGTGTTAACATGCTGGCCGTCTCTGAAGGAAAGCCCGAGACCCTCGGCCTTGTTCCCGTCATAAGAAAGAGCCTTGACTTCCAGTTTGAACTTATGACAAGGAAATACACGACCCTTCTCAAAAAGGAGAGGGAGAAAAAGGAGATACAGGAGGGGCTGATCGCTGCCTGTGACTGCATAGACCTTATCATTGAGATACTTCGCGGTTCAAAAACAAGGGAGCAGGCGAAAGGATGCCTTGTTTCCGGAAACACCGAAGGGATCAGGTTCAAAAGCGACAATTCAAAAAAGGAGGGGTCAAAGCTTTCGTTTACCGAAAGACAGGCTGATGCTATCCTTGATATGAGGCTGTACCGACTTATCGGTCTTGAGATCGATATACTCCGTTCTCAGTATCAGGAAACTATGAAAAATATCGCGGAGTATTCCGACATCCTTACAAACCGCTCCTCTATGGCAAGAGTCATAATAAATGACCTTAAGGCCATAAAAAAAGAGTTCGGCTCCGAAAGAAAGACCGAGGTATCGGATGTGGGAGAAGCCGTGATAGAAGAAAAGCCCCTTGAGGAAACGGAAGTATATGCCGTGATCGACAGGTTCTTCTATGCAAAGGCTCTTGATACTGCAACCTATGAGAGAAATAAAGAAGCGATAGATTCGGAGTCACGCTATGTGATAAAGACGACAAATCTTTCGAGACTTTCCATCTTTTCCTCTGGCGGTAATATGCATGTCATAAAATGCATGGATCTTCCCCAGTCAAAGCTCAAGGACAAGGGTGTTCCGATCGACAACATCAGTTCTTTCGATTCAAGCGCCGAGGACTGCCTGTATATCGCCTCCCTGGAGGATGTTCTTTCGCAGCAGCTCATATTCCTTACAAAGAGCGGAATGATAAAGACGGTGCCCGGTGCTGAATTTGACGTTATGAACCGAAGAACGGTAGCTTCCACAAAGCTTCTTGACAATGACAGCCTTGTGGCCGTACTTCCTTTTGATAACAGCGAGAGAGCGACCATAGTCATTACCTCTGAGAAGGGCTACCGCTTAAGGTTCCTTCTTTCAGACATCCCGGAAAAGAAGAAAAACGCCGTGGGCGCGAAGGCGATGGCGCTTACAAAGGACGATCTTATTAAGAAGGCGGAGATCCTTTCCGGAGAATCAACGAGCACGTTAAAGATAGCGGGGCGCGCTACAAAGGGGACGAAGAAATAATATGGATGGGCTGAAGAGATGGGCGCTTTTTAATATCCTTTTGGCAGTATGCTTTTATTTCGTTGTCTATACGATCTCCGGAGTGGTCACAAGAGACTTTCTCCTCGAAAGTCATGGCTCTGCATTTTGCAATCTAATATCCGCTCTTATTACATTACCTTTTATCATCTTCTTTTTTTACAGAACGGCTAAGATGCTGCCGTTTACGGTGCAGGGGGACCTTGAACAGCAAAGCGGGATTAAGAAACTCCTGATCTGCATATTCTTTATTGCCCTTATTGCCGCATCATCGGTAGCCATAAATCTTCTCTTTACGAGATTTCTCCCGTTCCTTCAGACAGAGGGCTTTTCCGAAGCAAGAAATGATCTGATGGGAGGAGAGCTTTTTGTACTTATCATGTCAAATGTGATAGTCTCGCCTGTTTTGGAGGAACTGCTTTACAGGGGGACAGTGCAGAGGAGCTTTGAAGCCGTCATTAACCCGGCACTTTCCATCATATTCTCATCATTGCTCTTCGGACTTTTCCATTTCAATCTGCTTCAGTTTTTGTATTCCTTCTGCTGCGGGCTTATCATCGGCTTTTCATATAAAAAGACAGGAGTTGTTGCTGTTCCGGTCATTGGTCACGCGGCAGCGAATCTAATCGTCGTGCTGAACTCTGTCTTGTGAAAAAAGCACAATAACCTGGTGGATAATTTGTGCATGTTTTCGGTTGCAAAAATAACAACGCAAAACTATTATATCTTTTGTCGATTAGCACTCCGTTCGATTGAGTGCTAACAATAATCAAGATCATAGAAGGAGGCACTTAAATGAAGTTAATACCCTTATCCGACAGAGTTGTTCTGAAACAGCTCGAAGCGGAAGAAAAGACAAAGTCAGGTATAATCCTTGCATCAGGCTCTCAGGAGAAGCCCCAGGAAGCAGAGGTCATAGCTGTTGGTCCCGGCGGAATGGTTGACGGCAAGGAAGTCGCTATGCAGGTGAAGGCCGGACAGAAGGTCATTTATTCAAAATATGCCGGAACAGAAGTAAAGCTTGAAGACGAAACCTATATCGTTGTAAAGCAGAATGATATTCTCGCGATAGTAGAAAAGTAATAAGAAAGGATAATCATCATGGCAAAGGAAATCAAATATGGTGCTGACGCCCGTGATTCACTCAAAAAAGGTGTCGATCAGCTTGCAAACACAGTTCGCGTGACTCTTGGACCGAAAGGCCGCAATGTAGTCCTTGATAAGTCTTATGGTTCACCGCTCATCACAAACGACGGTGTTACTATCGCAAAAGAGATCGAGCTCAAGGATCCCTATGAGAACATGGGTGCGCAGCTTGTAAAAGAAGTTGCTACAAAGACAAATGATGTTGCCGGTGACGGAACGACTACAGCTACGGTTCTTGCTCAGGCAATGGTCAACGAGGGTCTCAAGAATCTCGCAGCGGGCGCAAATCCTGTCGGACTTCGCCGCGGAATGAAGAAGGCTACTGATAAGGCTGTCGAAGCTCTTGTGAAGATGTCACAGGAGGTAAAGGGCAAGGACCAGATCGCCCGTGTTGCTTCTATCTCAGCAGGTTCTGACGAGGTCGGAGAGATGGTTTCCGACGCAATGGAAAAGGTCGGTCATGACGGCGTTATTACCATTGAAGAGTCAAAGACTATGCAGACCGAGCTTGATCTCGTTGAAGGTATGCAGTTTGACAGGGGTTATATCAGCGCTTATATGTGCACTGATATGGATAAGATGGAAGCAAACCTTGATGATCCCTATGTACTCATTACAGACAAGAAGATCTCAAATATTCAGGAGATCCTTCCTATACTTGAGGATGTGGTAAAGCAGGGCGCAAGGCTTCTCATCATCGCTGAAGATGTTGAGGGCGAGGCTCTTACAACGCTCATTCTGAACAAGCTCCGCGGAACCTTCAATGTAGTAGCCGTAAAGGCTCCGGGCTACGGCGACAGAAGAAAGGAAATGCTTCAGGATATCGCGATCCTTACCGGCGGACAGGTCATTTCTTCAGAGATAGGTCTTGAACTCAAGGAAGCTACTATCGATCAGCTCGGACGCGCAAAGTCAGTAAAGGTTGACAAGGAAAATACCACGATCGTTGAAGGCGCCGGAAAGAAAGCTGATATTGAAGCCCGCGTTAAGCAGATCAAGAACCAGATTGAAGAGACCACATCAGACTTTGACAGGGAAAAGCTTCAGGAGAGGCTTGCAAAGCTCGCCGGCGGCGTTGCCGTGATAAGAGTCGGTGCAGCCACCGAGACAGAGATGAAGGAAGCGAAGCTTCGTATGGAAGATGCGCTTAATGCCACACGTGCGGCAGTTGAGGAAGGCATCATCGCAGGCGGCGGTTCAGCATATATTCACGCTGAAAAGGAAGTTGCTGCTCTTGCAGATTCTCTCGAGGGCGATGAAAAGACCGGCGCAAATGTCGTGCTTAAGGCTCTTGACGCTCCTCTTTACTATATTGTTGACAACGCAGGTCTTGAAGGCTCTGTCGTGATCAATGAAGTAAAGGGCGGTAAAGTCGGCTTCGGTTTCGATGCCGCAAAGGAACAGTACGGCGATATGATAAAGAATGGTATCCTTGATCCCGTAAAGGTTACAAGGACCGCACTCCAGAATGCTACCTCAGTATCCTCCACCTTGCTCACTACAGAAGCCGTGGTTGCGGATATCAAGGAGCCCACACCCGCACCTGCTGCTCCCGGTCCGGAAATGTATTGATAACTGACTCTTTATAAATTATAATAAAGATACTGAACGAAAAGCCCCCGGGAAACAGTTTTCCGGGGGCTTTTTAAGAATAATCACTCATGGGAAAGAATGCCTTAAAATTTGCTGATTTCTCCCGAAAGGATCTTCTTATCCTGATATGGCCGCTCCTAATAGAGCAGCTTCTTTCTGTTGCAATGGGCTTTGTAGACATGCTCATGGTCTCGGGTGTAGGAGATGAGGCTGTTTCCGCAGTCGGGCTGGTGGATTCCCTAAACAATCTTTTGATCCAGCTTTTTGCCGCTCTTGCCGGCGGCGGAGCTGTCGTATGCAGCCAGTATCTCGGGAGAAAGGACAGAGATAATGCCAAAAAAGCCGCGGGACAGCTTTATTTTATAATTATCCTTGCGTCTTCACTGATAGCACTTTCCATGATCATCTTTAATCGTCCCATACTTTCCCTTATCTTCGGAAGTATAGATGAAAGCGTGATGACCTACTGCATCCATTACCTTTTGATCACTTCCATGTCATTTCCGTTTCTTGGTATATATAACGCAGGATCTGCGCTCTTCAGGGCTCAGGGCAATTCCATCGTCTCTATGCAGGCCGGACTTGTGATGAATATAATGAATGTCGTAGGAAATGCCCTCCTCATTTATGTCTTCAATATGGAGGTTATCGGAGCAGCGCTTGCGACCCTTATAGGACGTGTAGTTGCCTCCCTTTTCGTTTCCATTCGCTTAAGAAGAAACAAGGGAGAGCTTTCGGTGAAACACATAAGGGATCTGAAGCCTGAAAAGCAGATGATAAAGAGGATACTTGCGATAGGCATCCCTTCCGGGGTTGAGAATTCAATGTTTCAGATAGGAAAGCTCATACTTTCGAGTCTTGTATCCTCGCTGGGAACTGTTTCAATAGCTGCAAACGCTGTGGCAAACTCAATATCCGGGATCGCCAATATCCCGGGAAGCACCATATCACTTGCCATGATGCCCGTCGTGGGGCGTCTGGTCGGTGCCGGAAAGAGAAATGCCGCAAGATATTACGGAAAGCTGCTTACGGGAATTGCCTTTGTCGGTCTTTTTATAACAAATATAACTCTTTTCTTCACTATCCCTTATATAGTTCCGGCCTTTGGCTTAAGTAACGAATCTGCGATGATAACAATAAATGTCATAAGGTGGTTTAATGTCTTTTCCATAGGCTTCTGGGGCTTTTCATTTACACTCCCCAATGCTCTTCGTGCAGGAGGGGACGCGAAGTTTACAATGATAGTGAGCACGATATCCATGTGGGCCTTCAGAGTCGTATTGAGTTATATCTTCGTGCTAGTATTCAATATGGGGCTTCTCGGTATCTGGCTCGGAATGTTCATCGACTGGATATTCAGGAGTATCTGTTTCATCATACGTTTCCATTCAGGAAAGTGGCTTTATCGTAAGGTGATATAAGTAATTTTACATATTTAGTCCCTTATGCTAATATAACAACGTTGCTTTTTAGCTTTTATTATAATTTGGAGGCATACATGGGAAAAACAGCTGTGGTAGTGGATACAAACAGTGGCATTTTGAAGGAGGAATCCGAAAAGACAGGGATCTTCATTCAGCCTATGCCCTTCTATATCGATGACGAGCTTTTCTATGAAAGCGTGAATCTGACACATGACAAATTCTATGAAAAGCAGGCTTCAAACGCAAAGATCACAACTTCAATGCCTCTTGTAGGCGATGTTCTGGATAAGTGGAACGAGATACTCAAAGACTATGACGAAATAGTCTATATTCCTATGTCTTCAGGTCTTTCCAGTTCCTGTGAGACAGCTATGATCATGGCGGAGGACTTTGATGACAAGGTGCAGGTAGTGAACAACAGGAGGATCTCGGTCACACAGAAGCTTGCAGCCTACGAGGCAAAGAGGATGGCGGACGAAGGAAAAGGCGCGAAGGAGATTAAGGAATATCTGGAAAAGACCCAGGCTGAGTCCCATATCTATATAATGGTGGATACCCTTGAATATCTGAAGCGGGGAGGAAGGATCACCCCCGCGGTAGCTGCTATAGGAACGCTGTTTCATATAAAGCCTGTGCTTCAGATCCAGGGAGATAAGCTTGACTCCTTTGCGAAGGTCAGAACGCTTTCTCAGGCAAAATCAGTTATGATGGACAGGGTCGAAAAGGATCTTTCGGATTTCGGAGATAAAGAAGCTGTGGGCTGCGTCCTTTCAATAGCGCATACACAAAACAGAAAAGAAGCAGAGATCTTCAGGGAAGAGGTAAAAGAGAGATTTAATTACGAAAGGCCGATAACGATCGACCCCCTGGCTCTTTCCATCGCATGTCACATAGGCCCCGGCTCGCTGGCGATTACAGTTACAAAGAGCTTTATCACGGAGATAGGAGAGTGCCCCGCCTGAGACTTAAGGTGGATAGCAGTAGTTTTTTTAAGGAGAATAAAAAATGGTAAGAGCGGTTGTAGGAGCAAACTGGGGAGACGAAGGAAAGGGAAAGATCACGGATATGCTCGCTGAAAAGGCGGACATAGTCATCCGTTTTCAGGGCGGTGCAAATGCCGGCCACACCATAGTGAACAATTACGGTAAGTTCGCCCTCCACACTCTGCCCTCAGGAGTATTCCATCAAAACATAATGAACATCATCGGAAACGGCATGGCTCTTGATATACCGAAATTATTCAAAGAGATAAAGGATATCGAGAGTAAGGGAGTTCCCTCTCCTCAGCTCATGATCTCCGACAGAGCGCAGGTCGTGATGCCTTATCACATTGCCTTTGATGAATATGAGGAAGAGAGACTCGGAAAAGCCTCATTTGGCTCTACAAAATCCGGAATAGCGCCTTTTTATTCAGACAAGTATGCCAAGATAGGCATTCAGGTCTGTGAGCTTTTTGACGACGATGTACTTAATGAGAGGCTTGACAAGATCCTTGTCCTCAAGAATTCTATCCTTCAAAACCTCTACAAAAAGCCTCTTTTGAAAAAAGAGGAATTGCTTTCGACACTTCACGAATACCGTGATATGGTCAAGCCTTATGTGGGTGATGTTTCTCTTTATCTCCATGACGCTCTCCGGGAGGGTAAGGACATACTGCTTGAAGGACAGCTCGGAACCATGAAGGATACCGATCATGGCATCTATCCCATGGTGACTTCGTCCTCCACGCTTGCGGCCTATGGCGCTGTCGGCGCCGGCATCCCGCCCTATGAGATCAAAGAGATAGTAGCAGTTACAAAGGCTTATTCATCGGCCGTCGGCGCCGGGGATTTCGTAAGCGAGATCGATGATGAGGATGTCGCCGATGAGCTTCGTAAAAGAGGCGGAGACGGCGGCGAATACGGTGCGACAACGGGACGGCCCAGGCGAATGGGCTGGTATGACTGCGTAGCCTCAAAGTATGGTTGCCGTCTGCAGGGCGCGACAGAGGTAGTGCTCACAGTTCTTGATGTTTTAGGCTACCTTGACGAGATACCTGTATGTACCGCTTACGAGATAGACGGGGAAAAGACAGAGAATTTTCCCGTAACGCCCTTACTTCACAAGGCAAAGCCCGTATATGAGACACTTCCAGGATGGAAATGCGATATACGCGGGATAAAGAAATTTGATGATCTTCCTGAAAACTGCAGAAAGTATATCAAATTCATAGAATATCATTTAGGTTATCCCATTACTATGATCTCGAATGGTCCCGGAAGGGAAGACATCATCTTAAGGTGAAAAATATGAACCCCACCTGTGAAAAGATCCTCTTTGAGGTAAAAAAGGCTGTTTCAGGGAAGGATGAGGTTCTTTTCCTTTGTCTGACGGCTATGCTTTCAAACGGACATATCCTGATAGAGGATATTCCCGGAGTTGGGAAGACTACGATAGCTATTGCCTTTTCAAAGGCAATGTCCCTTGATTACGGGAGGGTTCAGTTCAATCCGGACGTACTCCCTTCCGATATCACGGGCTTTTCTGTTTACAAAAAAGAGTCGGGTTCCTTTGAATTTACGGAAGGGGCAGTATTTTCAAATCTCTTCCTTGCTGATGAGCTTAACCGCGCCACATCCCGTACCCAGTCTGCATTGCTTGAAGCTATGGAAGAAGGTCAGGTCACGGTTGACGGGATCACGCACCCGCTTCCCGCGCCTTTCATAGTCATAGCTACACAAAATCCGACCGGAGCCGCCGGAACGCAGCTTCTCCCCGATTCCGAGGTGGACAGGTTTGCGATCCGTCTTACCATAGGTTATCCCTCTCTTGAAGCTGAAAGAGAGCTCCTTAAGAGAAGGCAGGGGAGTAATCCGATCGATGATGTAAATCCTGTCGTATCAAGAGATACGATTGTTCTTATGCAGAATGAAGTCTCAAAGGTCTTTGTTCATCCTGATATCTCAGAATATATCATCTCACTTATCCGTGCGACACGAAAACATGAAGGCGTCATCAGGGGAGCGTCGCCCCGCGCCACGCTTTCCGTTACCTCTCTTTCAAAAGCAGCAGCCTTTATTATGGGGCGTGATTTTGTGACTCCTTATGATGTCAAGAATGTGCTCGTTCCCGCAGTCGTTCACAGAATCCTTCCCGATTCCTCCGAGGACAGGATGAAGGCAGGCAGACAGATAGTTGAAAGTATATTTGAAAAGATTCCTGCACCAAAGGTCTGATTTTCATGCTTTTCAGATGGATAATATATATTCCGATAATCATTCTGATGCTCGTTCTTTATCTTGAATATCCGGGCTGGCTTTCTCTTTTTCTTTTTATTATCACAATATCCCTTCCGTTTATAAGCCTTTTTTCCATACTTCCGTTTAGAAAAAGGATCTCTTTTGATCTCCAGTTCAGATCCTTTCTCTATCCCGGTGAGACAGAACGGATCAAGGTCCTTGTAAAACAAAGCGGCGAGGTATCACGATTCCTTTCCGGCACGCTTTTGGTTACGGAGATGTCTTCAAAGGACGGTGATCTTAAGTTCATAAGATCAGGATCTGACCTTTTGGAATATGTTCCGGAGCACTGCGGAGCTTATAAGGTCATGCTATCAAAACCCGGTATATCAGATCCTCTTTCTTTCTTTCGTCTGCCGCTGAAAAGGCTTGAACCGGAACACTTCTATGTGATCCCCAAAAAAAAGGCGATCGATGAAGAAATAGATCTTTCAGGTGTTATGAATTCCTCCTTTGTGAAAAAGCCCGGAGGCGGGGCGGCTGAGGCTTACGAGATCAGACCTTATCAGCCCGGCGCTCCGGTA
>OMRF01000171.1 GCA_900313435.1 uncultured Lachnospiraceae bacterium
AGATGCCAAGAGAGGTCTTGCAACTCTCTGCATCGGCGGCGGAATGGGCTGCGCGACGGTTGTTGAAAAGTACGAAGGCTGATAATTATTATATATATAAAGGAGGAATAATTAAATGAAAGTAGCTGTGATCGGCGCCGGCACAATGGGTTCCGGCATCGCCCAGGCATTTGCTCAGTGCGGTGATGTTGAAAAGGTTTATCTTTGCGACATCAAGCAGGAGTTCGCTGACGGCGGAAAGGGAAAGATCGAAAAGAATCTCGGTCGTCTCGTAAGCAAGGAGAAGATAACTCAGGCTGACGCGGACGCGATTCTTGCAAAGATCGCTACAGGTCTCAACGATATAGCGACAGATCCCGATCTCGTAGTTGAGGCGGCTCTTGAAAAGATGGATATCAAAAAGGCCTGCTTCAAGTCTCTGATGGACGACATCGTAAAGAACCCTGACTGCATCTTCGCGTCAAACACCTCATCCCTTTCCATCACGGAGATAGGAGAGGGTCTTTCAAAGCCCATCATCGGTATGCATTTCTTCAATCCCGCACCTGTGATGAAGCTTATCGAGGTTATCTCCGGAAAGAACACACCGAAGGAGATGACGGATACTGTCGTTGACATCTCAAAGAAGCTCGGAAAGATCCCCGTAAAGGTAAACGAGGCACCCGGCTTTGTTGTTAACAGGATCCTTATCCCTATGATCAACGAAGGTATCCAGGTTTATGCTGAGGGTACATCTGACATCGAGGGCATCGATACCGCTATGAAGCTTGGCTGCAACCATCCTATGGGACCGCTTGAGCTCGGCGATTACATCGGTCTTGACATTGTCCTTGAGATCATGGATGTCATCTACAGAGGCACCGGAAACGAGAAATACAAGGCAAACGACCTTCTTCGCAAGATGGTGGAAGAGAAGAAGCTTGGCGTAAAGACAGGCATCGGCTTCTACAAATACAATGAGGACAGGACAAAGACACCTACTGATCAGTTGTGATTGATAATAAAGGAGCAAAGATAAATGGATTTTTCATTGGATAAAAAGCATGCGCTTGCTCAGCAGCTCTTCAAGGAGTTTGCCGAGAAGGAAGTAAAGCCCAATGCGCAGGAAACGGACGAGACAGAAGTATTTCCGAGAGCGAATGTAGAAAAGATGGCGAAGGCCGGCTTCTTTGGGATCACGGTTCCGAAGGAATACGGCGGACAGGGCTGCGATCCCCTTACCTACGTAATGGCGGTAGAGGAGATGTCAAAGGTCTGCGGAACCACAGGCGTTATCCTTTCGGCTCATTCATCTCTGTGCGTTGACCCCATACTTTTCTGGGGAACAGAGGAGCAGAAGAAAAAATATCTTCCCGACCTTGCGTCAGGAAAGAAATTGGGAGCTTTCGGACTCACCGAGCCCGGCGCCGGTACCGACGCTCAGGGCTGCCAGACAAAGGCTGTCGAAGACGGCGATTCCTGGGTTTTGAACGGCTCGAAGTGCTTCATCACAAACGGTAAAGAGGCTGAGATCTACTGTATCATAGCTATTACCGATATCGTTGAAGGAAAGCGCGGACCTCAGAAGAAGTTCTCGATGTTCATAGTTGAAAAGGGAACGCCCGGATTCACCTTCGGAACGAAGGAAAAGAAGATGGGTATCAGAGGATCTTCAACCTACGAGCTCATTTTCCAGGACTGCAGGATACCGAAGGAGAATATGCTCGGTGCCAGAGGCAAGGGATTTAATCAGGCAATGCACACCCTTGACGGCGGACGTATCGGAATTGCCGCTCAGGCTCTTGGTCTCGGCGAAGGCGCGATCGACTGCTGTGTGAATTTCGTAAAGGAAAGAAAGCAGTTCGGAAAGTCGATCAGTGCTTTCCAGAATACTCAGTTCCAGCTTGCAGACATGGCTACCAGGATGGAGGCTGCAAAGCACCTTGTATATGCTGCAGCTTATGCGAAGTCCACAAAGCCTGTTTATTCCGTAGAAGCAGCCAAGGCAAAGCTCTTTGCAGCAGAAGCCGCTATGGATGTTACCACAAAGGCTGTTCAGCTCATGGGCGGCTACGGCTACATGAGAGATTATGATGTAGAGCGCATGATGCGCGACGCGATGATCACGGAGATCTACGAAGGAACCTCAGAGGTCCAGAGAATGGTCATCTCCGGCGCTCTCTTGAAGTAATTCGGAACTAAAGAAAAGGAGTCAGAAATAATATGAATATTATAGTTTGCATCAAGCAGGTTCCGGATACCGCAGGCGGAGTAGTCTTCAATCCGGACGGCACGCTTAACCGCGGCGCCATGCTTACCATAATGAATCCCGACGACAAGGCCGGCCTCGAGGCGGCTCTTCGTCTGAAGGATCAGTACGGCGCTCATGTTACAGTTGTTACAATGGGTCTTCCCAAGGCAGAGGATGTTTTGAGAGAGGCTATGGCTATGGGAGCTGATGAGGGCGTCCTTATCACGGACCGCGTCCTCGGCGGCGCCGATACCTGGGCTACATCCTCCACGATCGCTGCAGGCATCAGGAATCTCGACTATGACCTCATCATCACCGGACGTCAGGCTATCGACGGTGATACGGCGCAGGTCGGTCCGCAGATAGCTGAGCACCTTGATATACCCGTTATCTCTTATGCTGAAGAGATAAAGCTTGACGGCGATTATATCATCGTAAAGAGACAGTATGAGGATCGTTATCATGAGGTTAAGGCAAAGCTTCCCTGCCTCATCACTGCACTTGCTGAGCTCAATGAGCCCCGCTACATGACACCCGGCGGGATCTTCGATGCTTATGATGAAAAGAAGGTCACTGTATGGGGAAGGGCTGATCTTAAGGACTTAGACGATGCCAACATCGGTCTTAACGGCTCACCCACAAAGATCGCAAAAGCTTCCGACAAGGTAAGGAAGGGCGCCGGCGAGAAGAAGGCGGATCTTGACCCTCAGGGCGCTTGC
>OMRF01000111.1 GCA_900313435.1 uncultured Lachnospiraceae bacterium
TCCCGGAAGCTTTCGTCGGTGACAAAAGAAAGGTCGTCTATGGCGACGACCTTAATACGCTTTTCTGATGAGTTGATTTTCTTTTCAACTGTGCTCTTCGCGGATTCATCTAGCCCTGAGACATAAAGGCAGGATCCTGTCTCCTTCGAGTTTTTGATGAGAGAGGTCTTGCCGGAGCCGGTGATACCATAGATGAAAACAGGCTGGAATGATTCTTTTGCTATTTTTAATTTTTTACCTGCCTCGGGGGGCAGAATATATGTTTCTGACACTTTTTAATACGTGATCCGTGCAGGACTGCTCTTCAAAGGTTTATCAAGATATTTCCTTACAGAGTCCGAGAATGCTTCGTCATTTGAGTCAAAGACCCTGTCCATCTCCGTTCTTATGGCTCTTCTTATGAAGGATGATTCATTGATAAGATAGCCGGTTTCTTCATCCTTTACCTTGGAATCCCTCATGAAGCGGACAAGGGCAGACATGAGATCATAGGTTCCCTGGTCGATGGTGTATGTTCTGTTTATGACGGATTCGGAAGCCTTTTTCGGAGCCTTTCGGGGCATTATCGCGGTGGCCGAGAGTTTTCGCCTGCTCTTTTCGGGAGCGACAGGTGCTTCTACCGTTTCATTAGCTGGTGTTATCTGAATATCTGCGGATTTTGGAGAAACATCTTTCAACTCATCTGATTTTTGAGACACCGTTGATAACGAACTATCTGCCTCAATACCCTTGTTTTCCGGCATTGTTTCGGTTGATTCATTGGTTGTTTCTTGAGTCAACCAACTGGCCTCTTCGTATTTTTTCTCGACTACAGGCGCTTCAGCCTTCTTTTCGACTTTTTGTGTCTCTTTCTTTATCTCAACGGCCGGTTTCTCCGTTTCAAAGAGGCCGTCAGCTGCGTTGAATTTGCTCGATCTGTGTAATGCCATCTCTTATCTCCCTTCCGTAAGCTCATCCACAAAATCCTCATAATCGAGGGCAGAAGAGCAGTTTTTCGCATAATCCAGCAGAAGTTTGCGCATAGCCTGGGCCTCCCGGACCTTCACGCTCTCCCGGATCGCGGTATCAAAGAGCTTTGTGTCCATCGAGTCCGCTATTTCCTCAAGATTGTCCTTTATTTCGCGGCTCAGGTTCGTGCGGCCGTTGTACTTCGTGAGTAGTAGCCCGGCTACGGAAAGCCCTTTATTCTGCCTTTTTCTGATGACCGATATGGTCTCAGCGAGGCTTGCAAGCCCCTGAAGCCCGTATCTGTCTGCTGTAACAGGGATTATCACTTCATCTGCCGCTATAAGGCAGTTCCGAAGTATCCAGTTCAGGGCCGGAGCGGTGTCGATAACCACGTAATCATAGCCTTTAAGCCCTTCCAGGGCCATAGACATCCTGTATTCGCCTTCCGGGTCGGATGATAGCTTAGAATCGGCCTCTCTGAGCAGAGGGTCAGATGCTATGATATCGCCGTTTACGGTCTTCTGAATGGCTTCTTTTGCCTTGATATGGTCGCCTAAAAGCACATCATAGAGCGTCGGCATACCCTCTATTTCACCTTTGAAAGTGTCTGTCGCGTTTCCCTGCTGGTCGGCATCGATGAAAAGCACTGAATTTCCACGTCTTTTCAGGATGTCAGCAAGGGCTATGGACGTGGTAGTCTTTGAAATTCCGCCCTTTTGGTTTGCGACTACATAGGTTTTCATAATGAACCTCCGGTAACATTGTAATATGTATTGTGTTATGTGGTTTTATTCTGTGTTTTCCTTTATATCACCTATGTTTTTGTGTTTCAATTTATATTTTTGTGAAATAGTGGATGTGAGATGTTCATCATCTATATTTTGTGTTTTTCTTTAAAAATGTTTTATTTTTTTATTAAATTTTTTCTTCTTATTTTATACCTTTATTATTTCTCCATTATTTAAATTTTTTTATTTTATCTTTTCATTTTATCTTTTCATTTTGTTCTTTGCTTTTTATTTTTATTAGCCTTCTTTTGTCTTTGTTTTATATTTCTTATCTTATATCTCATAATTATTTTATCTATCTTTATTTATTTTATTTTTATGTTATAATTTCATTGAAAATTTTTGCCGGATGATTTTATGTTATGATTTTATCATAAATAATTTTCTAAATAATTTTATCTTATTATTTAGTTATTTATTTGATATTTCATCCTAAATAATATATGTTATCTGATATCAGAAAAGACGATTCATTCCAGTCGAGACGCAGAAGAGGAGGGTAGAAATAATAGATAACAAATAACATTTATCATCCACCAAAGAACCGGACCAAGATTAATTGAAAGGCTGATCAAAGTGCCTCCCAAAATTTCCGGACAGATGGACCACTACCAGTCAGATAAAACCTGCCAGGCATCCCGGAAGAGTTGCCTTAAGTCGGCTGATCTGTAATTGAAATATGGAAACTGATCCAATTAGAAGTGCCTAAACATAAATTCGGTAGAAGATCATTGTATTGACAAAATATTCTGTATTATCTTACAAATCTAGGAAAAAGCATGAAAATTTAAGCTTGTTGATTATAAAAACGACAAGCCGAATATTAAATAACATTTAAAAATAATATTCCCTGAAAAATTGATAAAGAAACGAAAAATCAGCTTGTTAATTTCAAAAACAACAAGCCGGAAATCTAAAGAAAACCCCGAAATCTCTTAAAATCACAAGAAATCAATGATCATTAAAAACAAATGATCTCATTTCGGAAACTATCCTGTAAAGAATTTTCTGACAATTTATTCAGCTGCGAAAGCTGAAACAGGGTAAGAAGATAACATTTAATGTTGTTATTTTATATGTTATAATACGAAAAGAAGAATAATTAACCGCAATGCGTACAACATCATAGATCTCTCAAAAAGAGGATTCACATATGAAAAAAAGAAACATTTTAAAAGGAATAATTATTTCCGTCCTTTCTCTTTCGCTGACACTTTCCCTTACCGGTTGTACGGGGATAGGAGGGGTGCTCAGCGGTGCACTGTGGCAGAATCCATTAAACAACGGCAATGATCCCCCTGCTTTACTGCGGGACACTTCAGGAAGTAACTTTCTGAACACGATAGACCCTTTTTCGGTCAACGCGAGGCGTGGCTCTGTCATGGCACTGAAGCAGGACGGAGAGGTTGAGATAGCGAGGGTCAGAAAAGAAAAGACCGAGAGTATGGGTGAACCCGGGACCTGGACTGTATTTGTATATCTTTGCGGCTCTGATCTTGAAACAGATAGCGGGTTTGCGAGCGTTGATATTGATGAAATGGTATCAGGGAGCAAAGGCGGAGGCGTTACTTATGTTGTGGAGACCGGCGGCGCGTTTGAATGGATGCACGATAAGGTAAATGCGGACAAACTCTGTCGTTTTCTGATCAAAGACGGGAACCTTGAACGTGTTGATACACAGCCTCTTTCATCTATGGCAGACAGCTCCACGCTTGCAGACTTCCTGAAATGGGGGGTCAAGAATTATCCCGCGGAGAATATGGGAGTCGTGATCTGGAACCACGGCGGAGGAAGCATCACGGGTGTCTGCTTCGATCAGCTCTTTGACAACGACTCGCTTACTCTAGGCGAGATGGACAGTGCGTTTTCAGATGTCTACAGCACAATGACTGACAATTTTGAGTTCATTGGCTTTGATGCCTGCCTGATGGCGACCGTAGAGTGCGCTCATGTACTTGCGAATTACGCGAATTACATGTATGCCTCGGAAGAGAGCGAGTATGGGACAGGCTGGGATTTTGAAGAGATGGGGGCTTATCTCTTAAAGAACAAGGGTGTTGATGGTGCCTCGTTGGGAAAAGTGGTCTGTGACAGTGTTTACTCAGGCTCTGAATTGTACGGAGAGGAAGATGACTCCACCATGTCGGTCGTAGACCTCTCAAAGATCGACACCTTCATTTCAAAGTTTAATACCTTTGCGCAAAAGCTTTATGAGGCGACCGACGGGAAGAATAACGAGGATATGTTCTCAAAGGTTGCCCGCGCCATTAATTCCTGCGAAAACTTCGGCGGGAACAACTTCTTTGAGGGCTATGCGAATATGGTGGATCTTGGCGGCCTGATATCAAGCGTCGGGGATTATATCGGAGATACTTCGGATGCAAGGGGCGCGCTCGATGACATGGTGATCTACATGAAAAACGGGCGGAACCACAGAAAGGCTTCAGGGCTTTCCACTTACTATCCTCTGATGATAGAAGGTTCGGAGGAACTTTCGATTTTCGGATCTGCTGCAATAAGTCCCTATTATTTTGATTTTGTGTCAAGATCGGCCTATGCAAACGCGAACCGGGGCAGCTTTGATGGTTATGATGATCTTGATTTCCTTAATCTCTGGCAAAATTCTCAGACTGAAGACGCGGGAGATGAGACGGCTTTTGACGGGGCATATGATTATTATGATGAGTTCGAACAGACCGGAGAGAGCTCGAATATAAGTTTTGACCGGAAACCCTCCTTTGACAGGGACGGAAACTACTCATTCAGGCTTTCAAAGGAAGGACTGCTGAACACTCTTTCTATAGAAGGCAACGTTTTCCAGGTGGATTATGAAGAAAATTATCTCGTGGCCTGCGGCGTGACAGCGGATCTCATCATAGATTGGAATACAGGAGAGGTCTCCGACAGCTTTGACGGGTCCTGGTTTTCACTTCCCGATGGGCAGAATCTCACTGTAGAGATACAGTCGCAGAATGACGGCTATGATATCTACGCGTCTCCCGTGATGCTGAACGGGGAAAGGACGAATCTCCTCTTTATACATGATTATCAGCAGGGAGAAGTTTATATCTACGGAGTCTGGGACGGACTCGATGATCACGGCGCCTCTTCGAGGAGAAACGGTACCTTGAAAAAAGGAGATGTGATAATCCCTATCGCTGATGCCTTCAGTCTCAGTGATTATGGTGAGGAAACTGTCTATTACGGCGAGGAGTATGTTTACGACGGGAACGACGATCTGATCTACGCTCTCATGCCGGACGGGGATTACGCCTTCAACTTTACCATATATGATATCTACGGCGATTACTATGATACAGAGATCGTAAAATTCACTGTAGAGGGATCGGATGTGTACTATTCCTATTTTGAATAAGAGAGGATAAGAGACTATGAAAAGAAAATTGATGGTAATTACAGCGGCGGCGCTGTCTTTTGGTCTTATGATCCCGTTGACGGCGGTGGCAGCCGGGGACATTGAAGAAAAGACTCCCGTACCTGCCGTCATCTACATGCCGGACGTAACTGCTGAAATGTCAAACAGCAGCTTTTGGACTGATCTTCAGGGGAATACAGATGTCCTTCTTGCCACAAGTGATGAGCTTCAAAGCCTGAATGGGAAGATATTATCCACGAAGGACTGCAACATGAATGACCTTAAAAACTACAAGACTTCAGTGGATGGTAAAAAACTCAGTGAGTCTCTTGAAAGCGCCACGAGATCAGCTCTTGAAAGTTATCAGGGTAAAGGCTACTTCATGAAGGGCGGCGAAGTGATCTCTGATGAGTTCGTGTCGGAGATCTCATCAAACTGCAGGAACGCGGCAGCAAAAGAAGAGCAGAACGTTAAGTACGGGATAATCACCGAAAGGACTACTATAAATGCCTGGCCTTCCGATGAGGGGGTCTATGATGACGCTTCGGATCTTGATTTTGATTATAAATATTTATCAGGCATTGGAGTGAACGAGCCTGTCATCATCCTTTCCGTGAGTGCCGACAAAGACTGGTACTATGTTATCTGCGATAATCTTAACGGCTGGGTGAAGGCTTCCGATACGGCGGTATGCAAGAACAAAAGTGAGTGGCTTACTGCATGGGATTTTTCAGATGAGGAAACCCTTGTGGTCTGCACTGACAAGATAATCACGGAGGAATCAAACGATACACCGGAGACCTCGAAAAGGACCCTCTATATGGGAACCCGTCTTGAGCTTGCCGATGAGAAGGACATTCCTTCGCTTGTATCAAACCGATCCACCTACAGCAACCATGTGGTATATATGCCGGTCAGAAAAGATGACGGAAGCTACGAAAGAAAGATTGCACTCATATCCGAGCATTGGAAGGTGAGCGAGGGCTTCCTTCCCCTTACGACCGAAAACATTGTAAGCACGGCCTTTGAATGGCTCGGTAACTGCTACGGCTGGGGTGGGATGCTCTCCTCGGAGGACTGTTCCGGCTATGTCGGCGCGGTATACAGCTGCTTCGGGCTGAACCTGGCAAGGAACACCACCTGGCAGATGAATATGCCTGTAAAGAAATTTACCTTTGACGCCGTGACCACTTCCGACAGCGAAGAGACGATAGAGAATAATGTGAAAGAAAAGGAGGCAGTCCTTGATAAGCTTCCCGCGGGATCGGTATTATTTTTCTCAGGGCACGAGATGATGTATCTCGGGAAGGTGGATGGAAAATACTATGTGGTAAGCTCCGTAAGCTCCATCATGAATGAGAAGGGACAGAGGCAGAGGCTTCGCGACGTCTGTGTACACAGCCTTGATACAAAGCGCGCAAACGGCGCGACCTGGCTCATGCAGCTTAAATGCATGGAGGTTCCCTATTTTGATGAAGATCATGAGCTTTTGGATGTGGAAAAGAAGGACGGAACCGTAGATATGTACAGGTTCTACAATCAAAACAGCGGCGAGCATTTCTATTCGGGTGATGAAAAAGAAAAAGATGAGCTTGTTACTGCGGGCTGGATCTTTGAAGGAACAGGCTGGAAGGCGCCGAAGGAGTCAAATGTGCCGGTTTACCGCCTTTACAATCCAAACGGAGGATACCACCATTTCACAACGGATGCATCTGAAAGAGCAAGCCTCATATCACTTGGCTGGTCGGATGAGGGGATTGGTTTTTATTCCTCTGAAGAAAAGTCGGTCCCGGTCTATCGGGAATACGACGGAAACAGCGGGCAGCACAATTACACAACAGAAATAAGTGAGCATGAGGGGCTTATGTCTCTTGGCTGGAAGGGCGAGGGAATAGCCTGGTACGGGAGGTAACACTCCATAACTAAAGATTGTTTTCATACAGCACACGGATGAGACTGTGTGCTGTTTTTTTGTTGCGATTTCAATGAAAAAAGTATAGTATTAATCCCGTATAGTTGTGCGATTTTGCACATAGGAAAAGAAATGACGCGCGTTTTTGACGGGCGTGCGCAAATGGCTTATATGGCAGTAAGGAGGGAAACTAAATGGGACTTATACAGGCAGCACTCACATCTGCGGGCAGCGTTCTGGCAGATCAGTGGAAAGAGTATTTCTACTGTGAGGCTCTTCCGGCGGATGTCATAGCGGTGCGGGGGCAGAAGAGGGTATCAAAAGGATCTTCGAACAGGCACGGCAGTGACAACATCATATCCTCAGGCTCTATCATAGCCGTAGCTGACGGACAGTGCATGCTCATAGTGGAGCAGGGAAAGGTCGTAGAGGTATGCGCCGAGCCCGGAGAATTCGTTTTTGATGCTTCCACAGAGCCTACTATATTCTCGGGAAGCCTTGGACAGTCCATCATCGCGACCTTCAAGAATCTCGGAAAGCGTTTTACCTTCGGCGGCGAAGCTCCGAAGGATCAGAGAGTTTATTATTTCAATACAAAGGAACTCACGGGGAACAAATACGGAACTCCTTCTCCGGTGCCCTTCAGGGTAGTGGATCAGAGAGCGGGCATCGACATTGATATCCGCGTGAAGTGCTTCGGAGAATATTCCTATAGGGTCATGGATCCCCTTCTCTTCTATACGAACGTATCAGGAAACGTTGAAGAGGCCTATACGAGAGAAAATCTCGATTCGCAGCTTAAAACAGAGCTTCTTACAGCCCTTCAGCCCGCGTTCGCCAGGATCTCCGATCAGGGAATACGTTATTCCTCACTTCCCGGCCATACCAAAGAACTTGCCGATGCGCTCAATCAGGAGCTTTCGGACAAGTGGATCAACCTTCGCGGCATAGAGATAGTTTCATTCGGCGTATCTTCGGTGAAAGCTCTTGACGAGGACGAGGAGATGCTTCGCAACATGCAGCGCGATGCTACATATACGAACGCGAACCTTCGCGATGCGATGCTGGCAAGTTCCACCGGTCAGGCTATGCGGGATGCCGCGAACAACGCGAACGGTGCCATGGCAGGTTTCATGGGGATGAATATGGCAGGGCAGTTTGGCATGAACACCATGAACAATTACCAGCAGGCACAGTATCAGCAGATGCCTCCTCAGGGCTACCAGCAGATGCCTCCTCAGGGATATCAGCAGATGCCTCCTCAGGGCTACCAGCAGATGCCTCCCCAGGGGTATCAGCAGCAGGCTCCTATGCAGCCGCAGCAGACTGTTGCGGTCGCCGGAGCGGCAGCAGGTGCTCCTCAGGACGGCTGGACCTGCACAAAGTGCGGTACCGTGAACCAGGGTAAGTTCTGCGCAAATTGCGGAGAGAAGAAGCCGGAGGGCGCTCCCCAGTACAAATGCGATAAGTGCGGCTGGGTTCCGCCGGATCCTTCAAATCCGCCGAAGTTCTGCCCTGAGTGCGGTGACCCCTTCGGTGACGAGGACAAGGTGTGATAATTATAAATAAGAAAGCAATATAAAACAGTATGACATCATTTCAATAGGGAGAGATATGAACAATAGTCAGATTTATCCTTTTGAGAGGAACAGGTATTACCCCGGGAAGATGCTCACCAGCGCCGATTTTGAGGCGGAGCAGAGTTATTATATCAACAGGGAGAGGTTTCTATCCAGTCTCATGTACGGGAGCGGTGTTGTCTGCGGTCTCGGTGTATTTTCACTTGACGATCTTTCGCTACTGGTAGAGAGCGGAGTCGCCTTCGATGGAAACGGGCGTGAGATAATCATTGATTCCTCTGTTGTAAAGAAGCTATCGGCAATAGAGGGCTTTGATTCCCTGAAGACGGACAATGCCTGCCTTTGCCTTCGCTACAAGGAGGAACAGATCGCCTCTGTCTACGCCGCCGGAAAGGCTGAAGGAGACAGGGAATACGAATACAATCGTATTTCTGAAAAATATGAGTTGTTCCTGAATGATTCCTCCGATATCCCTCCCGAGATAGAGCTTGAGACGGAATTCCTGGTCACGAACAGGTTCATGAAGAGTGATCATTATCTTGTAGAGGTTGCGCTTCCCGCCACTGTGAGTCGTGGAAGGAATGTACGCGTCAGCCTCATCATAAAGAAGCTTTCGGACTATGATGTAAGGCTCTCTCTTGACGGAATACTCGAAACTCCTGCCTTCCTGTCAGAAAAAGGTGAGAAGCAGCTGGATCTTTCAGTGACCGATGTGACGCTCAAAAAGGGAGAGGTTATCACGCGGGACTTCTGGGCGAAGGTCGAGAATACGGATTCCGATGAGACAAATATCATCTTAAGGAGCGGTTCCGCCCACGGCTATGAGAATGATGCGTCCGTACCCGTTGAGAAGAGCTTTGCCGTAAAGATCAAGATCTCAAACCGGACTCCGCTTGAGCTCGTCAGCACGGAGATCGGCAGGATGAGCCTTGAGATGAGGGCGGCGGGGGCCAGGATGGACTTTGTGCCGCTTGCCGAGATCAAGCTTGAGCGCACGGACAATGCTTACATTATAGAAAAGGTCACCGAGTCGGGAGTGAAGCGCTATATCACCGCTCCCGGACAGGAATTTTTAAGAAATTCCTATCTTGAATATTTCAACAAGTCTGTGGATTTTGTCAGGGAACGCACTACTTCTCTCCCTGAAAGCACAAGGGAGTTTTCACATTCTTCCTCTTCAGACGGAAAGGAACCTTCATTTGCAACGGAAACATCCACGGGAGTTCTCGAGATACCTCTCGGAGTCAACGCTTCAGAGGGTGACATCAGGTTCTCAGGCGAGATCACCCATGGTCTTGGAAAGGGAAATGTATATGTTTCCGTAGGTTATGAGTCGATAGAAAAGGACGACGCTCTTATGGCGAGCGCCCGAAATACCATATACGGGAATCCTGCACTGTTCGTGGGACAGGGCGGCGCCCAGGTTGACGCGGAGACTGCGGTCAGGGTGATGAACGACAAGGGTTCCTTCGTCGTCGCGGCAAGACTCCTTCATGATGTTGATTACCTCACGCTCACTTATCGCTGGGTAGCTATGAAATTCCCGGCGGGAGCCGAGATGGAGAGTATGGAGGATTATTTTGACAAGTCCATATCCGCGGAGACTCCTACTGTAGTAATGGGCATCAAGGAAAGCCATTTCTTCGGAGTGGTCTTCCACAATATGCCAAAGTCCTCCATCAGTTACGAGCTCACAAGTCAGGGCGCGGGCGAGATCAATGCAAACGGCGTTTATACGGCGCCTGCGAAGGAAGGCGTGTACGAGATCAGGATCTACTGCACGGATATGCCGGTGATCTGTACTTATGCCTATGCAATAGTGAAAAAAGATCTTGTGAATGAGGATGGCGAGTCTTGAGACTTGAGAGCATCAGAACAATCAGGGATGACGAAAAGTCACGCGTCACTGTTGAGAGAGATACGGATACGGGGGGAATGGCTCTCTACACGGTTATCCATGTAAAAGAGCACTCCATCGTCCGGGATCTCCTTCAGATGTTTGAGACTGCAAAAAAGCAGTCAAATGGCGACAGCGCTCTCGTCACCTCGTTTTCCGCAGGAACCGAGTATGTCTTTGTATTTCCTTACAGGACGGAAAGGCCTCTCTTTGATTTTTATATGGGAGAGTCCTATCCGCTTACCGATTGTGAGGATATATGCTGCAATGTGATCCTTGCCTGTCTTTCATCAAGGCTTCCGTATCCCTTTCTTCTGCTGATACTTGAGCAGGAACTTTTAAATTTTGCGAAGGATTATTCGGTAAGCCTTGATTATGCCGTTGACATCGGACCGCTTGATATCAAGGCGGATGAGAGGCAGTGCGTGACGGCCTGCGCGAAGATACTGATCCGACTCCTGGAGAGCAAGGCAAATGACAAGGCGATCACCTATCAGATCCTCATCAAAAAGATCGCTAACCGCTCCTATCAGACCTTTACGGAGCTTTACAGGGATCTTCGGATAGCTGCGACACCGAAGAGCAAGATGGGCTGGAAGGCCCGTCTCAAGAGCTGGTGGGCAAGGAACAGGGAGATCGTCTTTCGGTTCATCATCGTGGCGGCTATCATCATTGGCATAGTTGCGCTTATCTTCCTTATATCAAACCTTGTGATGGGCGACATACCGTTTCTTCGCCTATTCTACAATAACTTCAAGGTCATAGGGACAGAATCGATGTTGCAGTAGCATAAGGATTATTATTAAAAGAGATGGCAAACAAGTTAAAAACATTTATAAAGATAATATTGATCGTTGCGATTCCGTTTACGATCTATTTGATATGGCTCTCACTTCAAAGGGACATAAGCTTCAATGATAGTGTCCGGTACGACTATGATTATGTAAATAATGAGTATGTCTGCGCCATGAATTACGGGAATCGCATGGTGATCATGCGTGTCGGCGAAGATTCCAAACTGAAAAAGGTGAAAGTTGTCAGTGAACGATATGCTTCCGGATTTAAGGTAAGGGCTATCAACATCAACAACAAGGGAAAGGCTGTGTTGCTGGCCGAGAAAACCGATTCCAAAGGAACAAGGATCGTTCTCGCCCGGCTGGATGAAGACGACAGAGTGGAGGCTTATTCCGATCCATGCTACATTGATGAGGATTATTCACCGGTCAGTGTCAAGGATGAGGGCGATTATTATGCCATTACGGCCATAAACTCTGAATTGTCGCAGGCAAGGGCCTATATCATTCAGGGCAGCGCCCTTTCTGACGGGAACGAAACAAAAACAAACACAGGCACAAGCACAAATAATAATTCCGCCTCGAGTAAACGTGTAGAAGCCCAGAGTCTTTCTTCCTATCTTGCACCGGCCGGAAGGTCAATAGGCTACGCATATTACCACAACGGCGCTTTCACGGTAAGAACGGATACAGATACGCCGCTGCTCAATGCGGATGCTGCAAAGCAGATCAGTTACCTACTTTCAAATGTCAAACTTACTCTGCCGCAAAAATTTGTGACTGCAGGTGACGGGGCAAAGAGCCTCTTCCTTATGATGCTTGTCATCATAGCGCTCCTGTTCTTCCTTTTCATATTTCTCTCAAAGAGGAACAGGTTCTTTAGCACGTTGTTTACATCGCTGGTCTTTATCGGCATGGCGATGGAAGGCGTATTGATCTTTCTTAACATGGCAAACAACGAGATTTTTTCGAAGGCGGCCGAGGAGAGCTATTATAAAAGAGCAGAGACCACTGAGTCAGTGATCTTAGAAGCCATTGGCGGTATCGGCTACGGTCCTTATGAGGGTTCTTTCTACGATACAGCGGCTTACGAAAGTCTTAAGGAATCATTAGAGGAAGCGATGGAACGTTTTTCCGAGTCCGGAGTCGAAACTCATTATCTCGCTGTCGTTAATTCTTCAGACAATAAGATCATTGCTTCGACTGACGGAAGGAACCGGGCGGATGCCTTTCTGAAATTCGGAACTGAATATACCGAGCTTACGGGCAAGATCAGCTCTATGCCGGCTAGTTACTGTGAGAAGATTCTGTATGACGGAAACCAGTACACGCTTTTAGGTTATCCTATTTCTCTGGAAAACACCAACAAGGTCTACGTTCTTGCGCTTTTCACGAATCCCGGTATGGCCGGCTACCAGTCCAAGGTGTTCTTCCGCATAATGCTGGCATCCATGATCATCGCGATCATTTCAGGGTTTATTGCCGTGATGGGCATTATTCGGAACCATCTGGATTTAAAAATGATAAAGAATGCGGCTGTACGTATATCGGAGGGGGAAACGGATTTTGTGTCCCCGAAGATGATAGAGCCGGACATGCAGCCCATATGGGCTGCCTTTACAGAGATCGTACGGGGCATGAAAGATACACGCTATTCAAAGGAGAGTATATACAAGGCGTATTTCAGGTTCTCCCCGAAAAATATAGAAAACTTCCTGAACAAGTCTTCCATCACCGACGTTCTGGTGGGAGATCAGTCGAGAGTGGACGGTACTCTTGCTATATTCTCTCTTGATTCTGCCGAAAAAGCCAGGAAGAGCGGAGAGCTTATGAAAGCCGGGGAATTCATCACTTATATGAAGGAGAACGGCGGCAGCGGAATGATCGCAGGAAACGACAGCGACCTTTCGACCATAGATATGCTCTTTGACGGAGTGAAGAAAGATACCGTAGAGCTTGGAACCTCATTACTTCTTGAGATGCAGAAGCGCTTCAGTGGGAAGGAGATGTCCCTCTTCCTTTTCCATTCGAATTTCTGGTTTGGTGTCACGGGGTCGAACGAGCAGGCACTTACCTATATCGTCTCGGATGATCTGAAGACCTTTGAGAAATTCGGACGGTGGTTCGCATCGCTATCCATAGCGCTTGTCATCACGGAGGATGTAAAGGAAAGGGAAAAGACAAAATCCAAGATTCGCTATATAGGGTATATAGAGCTTTCCGGCGGAAGAAGAGAAAGGCTCTACGAGGTTCTTGACGCCACGGAGGCAAACGAAAGGCTTTCGAAGCTTTCCCTTGCCGAGAGGTTTGAGAACACCATCGAGCTTTTCTATAAGAGGGATTATTACCTCGCGAGAGCAGAGTTTTCAAAGATGCTAAAGCAGAACCCCGAAGACGAGCTCTGCAGATGGTATCTGTTTGAATGCGAGAAGTATCTGAATTCCGGCGTGAGACCGGATGATCATGCGGGTGCGCTTCACACAAACTGAGACTTTTTGTTAAGAGCAGGCAGGAAGATCCATAGATGAATCTGTTTCAGTCATTTTTTACAGCACTAAAATCCAAATTTGCTTCGATCGTATCAAAGATACGGCTGTTCTTTAACTGGAATTTTTTAAAGACGCAGGTCTTTACGAGGATCAGGAACTTCTTCGTCCTCCTCCTCGATGTCCGGCCGAAGCACAAGAGGGATTATTATTCCGTCGGGCGATGGCTTGTCAGCAAAAGGCTGGTCTTTTTGATAGTCATATTGGTCGGGATCCTGTCCCTCTGGTATGTGACTGCGAACGTAAGCTCAATGATGAGCAGCGATGGCGGAAAGGTAGCAAAGACCTATTATTACAACAATGTTCTGCTGCGCTTTGCCAAGGGAAATGTGAGGATCAAGGCAAAGTCAGGCTACATAGCGTATGAAGGCGATGTTGAAAATGGGGCTGTCAAGGGAAACGGGACTCTTTACAACAAGAACGGAGGCCTCGTATACAAGGGGGCGTTTTCCGATAACAAATTCCAGGGTCAGGGTACAGACTATTATGAGAACGGTTCCATGCGGTATTCGGGGAATTTCGAGAACAACCTCTATTTCGGTCAGGGAAAATTCTACCGTTCCGACGGCAGCCTTGAGTATTCGGGCGAGTTTGAGGAGGGAATGAAAAACGGGGAGGGCGAGTTATACGATAATTCAAGCTCGAAGGTTTATACCGGAAATTTCTCCTATGACTCCATAGTTTATTCCGACCTTCTTTCGGTCACAACGGAAGAGGTCAATGAGAAATACAAGGGAAAGAAAACTGTCTATAACGACAATAATTATTTTGCGGTGTTGATGTCGGATATCAGCGCTATGTATATAGGCAACGCGGCAAACGACAGTCTCGACGGAAAGGTGACCACTACGTCCGTATATGTGATGAAGGATTATTTCTGCTACGGAAAGAATAAGGCGGTCACTATAGATGAGGTGCGGAATCTTCTCGGAGAAGAGATATATCATGGAAATTCAGAGGTTATCATGCCCGAAGCGGTTGTCATCAACTACCTGAATGATACTTCAAGGGGAAAGGTCCTTAAGGGAACGGTTGAAATGGATGTGACAAAAAGTCTTGATGACGTGATCACGGTGGATTCCTTCGACAAGAGCTACGAAGTCTATCTTTACAGTTTTGAAAAAGGCGGACTTCGCTATGATTTTGTGACCATGGACCCGGATGGCGGCTTTGCCTTTTATTCGATAAATCCCACTTCTTCGGGCTGATCTATCAAAAGGATAGTATCCGTTATTTAGAAAAAGGGGACAGAACTTATTATTTTTCGGTTTATCTTCAAAAGGATAGAGATAATTTGACAAAGCTCCTTTAGGATGTGCAGTATGGAAAAGAAAAGAGCAAAAAATTTAATAAAAACGCTTTCCATAGCTGCCCTTTTGACCGGGATGGTTCTTTGCGCGATAAAAGATCCTTCGATCGTCGAAGCCTCTCAATCCCTTTCGTCCCTTGCCGACACGCTGAAAGGGAACGGGACTGATGAGGTCAAAAAGCCTCAGACCGACTTCATATCACTTGACACCTGCATGAAACTTGCGGTGAATTTTGACGACAAATACGAGGACGCGACCATGGAGGTCGAATCCCTTGAAGAACAGAAGGCCAGCTCATTGAAGGCTATGGAGCTTCGGCAGAAGAGTCTGTCCACCTTCAGATGGACTCCTCTCCTTTCCTTTCATTTCCCGGAGGATCCAAGCTTTTCCGAGGCTTATGAGTTCGCTTACAAGCCTATCAAGCTCTCAAATGATATCCTTCTTGCGAAGAGGAAGGTGACAGACAGGGTAGTAGCCCTGAACAAGGAGATCACGGATCTCTATGTGGAGATCTACTCGCTCCAGGAAAAGATTAACTTTCAGAAAGACTCCCTCGATCAAACGAACAAAGGGATAGCGAGGAACAAGGCCCGCGTTCTCACGGGAGAGGGAAAGCAGTCGGACGTTGACAAGCTTGAAAAACAGAAGGAAACCCTCACCGAATCCATATCCGCGAACGAAAGGACGCGGCTCAACGATCTTATAAAGCTTTCCGACAGGATCGGGCTTGATGTCACGACGGATTGCAAATTCGAGGAACCCTTCGTGCAGAGCGAGATGACGAGGGATCAGCTTGAGGATGTGATCCAGTATACACTTGATCTTGACACGACCTATTATGAAGCATGCCTGAATGAGTCAAGCGAGAGGTCTTCCCTCCTTACCAACTGGAATCTCATAAAGGGTCATTACAAGGCTTCGGATTACAAGATAATCGAAAAATATGTCACAGCTGCTCTGGCGGGGCAATCAATCCCAAAAAAAGCCTTCAAATCCGACCATTCGGCCTTTTTGAAAGCGATCGACCGTTACTGGAAAGGTAAGAAAAGGATATTCCTTTTCATTAAGATCCCGAAACTCTGGTTTAAGGGTGATGATGACGGGGTCCGCTATATAGAGGACGATCCCAATGTCATGTATCAGGGAGTCCTTGATTACAGGTCGGCTGTAGTCGAGAAGGAGGCCGCGGCAAAGGAAGTCACAAATACCGTAAAGGAACAATACGAAGCCTTCATTACTGCGAAGAACGCCTACAATGCTGCAAAGAAGCTTGTCGATGATGAAAAGAAAGAACTTGACAAGGCAGCGGTTTTAAATGCCACAGGTCAGGTTTCCGGAGCGGATGATGCGGTAATGACCTTTGACGAGTATCAGGCGCAGCAGAAGCAGTATGAGGAGGATCAGAATGCCCTGCTGGATTCGCTGAAGACCTATACGGACACCATGAACGAGTTCAACCGCATAGCCTGCGGAGGCGTTTACCCTTATCTTACCGGGAACAGCGTTAAACTTACGGCATCAAGCGTAGGAGTATCCTATTCCGAGGATTCGGAGCAGGCGATGTACTATTTCAAATCCATCATACAGTCGCAGGAGTTCGAGGTTTCGGTATACATTCCCGAGGACTTTCCGATCGAGCTTTCGACTTATGAACTCTGGGTGGATGGTACACAGATCGGTTCGACCACAGATATAGACAAGTCTTTAAGGCACCTGGGGCTCGTCACGGGACAATACGAAAAAGTGCTTCTTCGCTTTTATGATGGCGACGGGCAGTTCGTTGATGACTGTGAGATCAATCCCGCGGTCGAGAAGGGACCTCTCGATATCGTGACGAACAGGAAGGCCGGTGAAACGGACGTGAAGATCGGGACCTTTACCTCAGAGACCGATTCGAATACTCAGATCACCACCATCACACTTACCCTTGATGCCGGGAGGGATGAAAAGAAGTACAGGATCCTTACAGATGACGGAGTATGCGTCTCATCCGAAGAAAAGATAGATATATCAAAGCCCCTTAAGTATCTTTCCATCATCACAAGCGACATCAGAAGGCTTCAGATAGAATTTTATGATGACAATGATTCGCTCATCTCAAAAGGGCGTTTTGAAGAAAATGCTACAGAAAAAAAGATCATGAAGGTAAATAAAGAATGACAGAGTCCGGAAGAAAAAAGAAAAGGCGGCTTTTTAAGCCTATCATCGCGATATCGCTCTGCGCTGCTTTTGTGATATGCGCACTTTGTCTTTTCGCGAGTCGGTCCTTAGGTGCCTTCAACGAGTCAAAGGCTGTATTGTTCTCTGTATACAAGACGAGCAACACCATCGAAAACGGTACTCTCTTCATAGGTACCTGGCTCATACACAAGGATTCTCTTACGGATGACTATTACGAGAAGGCAAAGTCCTCGGCCTCGGATTCCGGACAGGATGTAAAGTATTACAAGTCCGAGCTTGCTGACGGATCGTGGTTTGATATATCGGGAGCCGAGTCCCTTTCAGACATTTCAAAAGGTGCGACACCTACGGACGAGTCTGAACTTGATCCTTTGTATGTTGAATTTGTCGTGGGAAGCGACGGGAAGCTTCATGACGCAAATGGAGGGGATGTAAATCCCTACAACAATCCCGACCCTTATGACCTTCGAAGGCTTGACGAGCTTCGTCCCGTATGGTTCCAGTATGCCCTTGACAGTTCAACCGAGAAGAACGTTACCGAGTCGGTGTATCTTGAGGATCACAATTCGAAAGCAAAGGACAGGGAGGAGTCGGACAAGTATTTATACCAAAAGGTCACATCCTTCTGGAGTTCAAACGTGAGGACGGATGAGACGAACAGGATCGATGCCGCCATCAACGCGCTTTACCAGTTCTCTCTGGATCTGAAGGCTGACGGAAGAAATGATGATGCCGAGACTGTTGAAAAGCTCTGCGAAAAGCTTGACCACACACGCCGCGCCATAGTTTTCTCCCTTCTTTCCGAAGGGGACGACAATTATCTGAACAGCCTTTACGAAGGAGCCTCCGGTTCCTATCTCGCACCGATGCCTGATGAGCAGACGGATTCAGAGGGGAACGCTATTCCGGTGACAAGACCTCAGGACGCGATAGACGGTGCCTTTGTGCCGGACGAAGCTTTGCTCAGTGGGATACAGGATGCGATGAAGAACTCTTCCGATAGTTACAGCAAGCATTCAAGTGCCGAGCTTACGGATTCCGAAAGCATTTTGGGTCACCTTGAGTATCAATATTCCCAGAGTGTCA
>OMRF01000183.1 GCA_900313435.1 uncultured Lachnospiraceae bacterium
AGCTTCCTGAGCAGTATCCGGGCTGTCCTTTATCTCCGCCACGGTATACTGGGAAACAACCTCGTTCACTATACTCTTGACCAGATCGTCATAAGTCCCCTTCTTGTCGGAAGAGTTGTCAAAAGGCGCTCCATAGGTTCCGTAGTTTTCATGCTTCGTATCTATGGCCATGACCATGTTGATATTCGCGATATGGTTCTTTCCGTCGCCATCATCCTTCAGGCTGACAGTGATCCCTGATATTGAATAATAACTAAGCTGTTCAATAGGAATATTCGATGCGCCGCTCTGCGACTTTCCGGCCTCAAGATCCAACTCAATGGCTGTAGATACCTGAGACACAAGGGAGTTCACCTTCTTCACCTCAGGGACGACCACCACGGCCATTATAGCCGTCAGGACGACATTTATGAGGCAAAGTGCAAATGTGACTACAGTAAGCAGACTCTTCTTCATTTCCTTTTCCTTCAGAACCCTTCAGAAACTATATCACCGGAATTGTATGAATTATAAACCTTGACCTCTACCCGACGGTTCCTTGCCCGTCCCTCAGGAGTAGAGTTGTCGGCAATGGGATCATACTCTCCGCACCCCGAGGACTTTATATGCCCGGGATTGATGGTAGAGCTTTCCCTCAGGACATTTGATACATAAAGCGCCCTGTACATCGAAAGAACATCATTGTCCTCGAATTTTGCAGAATGTATCGGAACATTATCCGTATGGCCCTCGACCTCTATGAGATTGTTGGGATAATTGTTGATTATCGTGCCAAGCTTCTGGACTATGGGGATGGCCTGATCTCTCAGTACGGCGGAGCCTGAATCAAAAAGGAGAGCTCCGGACATCGTGATCCGGACATAGGTGCCGTTAAAATCCACCTCTATCATATCCTGAATGCCAAGATCCGTAGCCATGGCCTCGATCTGCTCAGCCATCCTCTCGCTTTCCTCAAGGGCTTTCTTTTCTATCTCAGCCTTTGCCTCAGCTTCCTTCTCGGCCTCAGTCTTTTCCTCCGTAGTTCCCTGTTGCTGTCCGGTGCTTTCCGAACCGCCGGGATCTATCTTTCCGCCCTCTTCTCCCTTTGACATCGAATCTCCAAAGTAGTCGGAATAATCAGGAAGCTGTGTGATACCGCTTGAAACGAGCTCGGCAGGCACTACTGTGGAGCCGCCGGTGGCTATAACGGTCGTAAAGGCAGATTGCAGTGAGTTCACTACCTGCAGGTACTTCTCCTCATTGATAGACGACATCGAAAACAGCAGAACGAAGAAGCAAAGGAGCAGATTCATAAGATCGGAGAATGTGCTCTGCCACAACGGAAAGGCTTTAGGCGGATCCGGTTTCTTCTTCATCAGCCTCCACCGCCTTCACCCTCCTGCTCTCCTATTGACGCACGAAGCGAAGGAGCAAGGAACGTCTTCAGCTTTTCTTCTATGACATGGGGATTCTCGCCGGCCTGTATGGAAAGTATCCCCTCGATCATTATTGATTTCACGGAAAGCTCGTTGGCATTGTTCAACTTAAGCTTTTCGCAGGTAGGAACGCAGATCCAGTTCGCGATCAGTGAGCCGTAGAAGGTCGTGATGAGGGCGACAGCCATGGAAGGCCCGATGGATGAAGGATCTGACATGTTCTGGAGCATGATAACGAGACCGATAAGAGTACCGATCATTCCCCAGGCAGGACACATGGTAGACCAGAAATCCCAGAAACCTGCGACAGACTTGTGTCTATCGTCCATGTTCGTGAGATCTGTCTCCAGTATGGATCGGACCAGATCAGCATCGGTTCCGTCCACCACGAGCATGATGCCTTTTTTCATGAACTCATCATCTATATTTTCCGTATAGCCCTCAAGTGCAAGAAGACCTTCCTTCCGGGCCACATTTGACATATCAATGATCTGCTGTATCGTTGTCTGGGGACTTGGGATGCTCGGCTCCTTTATAGCAAGCTTCAGGGATTTAAAGCCTCCTATGAGATCCGGCATCTTTCGGCTGCTGGCGAGTGCCATCAAAGATCCCCCTACGGTAATGATGATCGAGGGGATATCTATGAAATATGAAATACCACCGGCACCGGCAGACTGGATAATACCGAACAAGACAACGCCGATACCGCCACCAAGGCCAAGGAGCGACGCTATGTCCATAAAACGATCACCGTCCTCATGATTATCTCAACCAAATCAGCAGCAAAAAAACTGTTTTTCCTGTGAAACAACTATGTATTTTATATTATTGTCCTCTTATTGTCTACTTTTTATTGCAAAATAGGCAATAGATTTTGTATTTTCAGGAAAGATTACCACAAAATATGGTGAGTATCTCATTGCACCATTTAATGATAAACGGTGCTGACAAAGTGATTGCCAGCACCGTTTGGTATTTATAAGACTTTACTTAAGGCTTATCTCTTAAGGTTTGTAAGCTCCTCAAGCATATTGTCGGACACCGTGATGATCCTGGAGTTTGCCTGGAAACCACGCTGTGTCGTGATCATGTCAGTAAACTCGGTCGCGAGGTCTACATTTGACATTTCAAGCTGTCCGGTACTCATGGAACCGCCGTCCGATGTGACATCAACACCTATGCCGTCGAACTCTCCGGAGTTCAATGTGGTTCCGTAGCAGTTGTCGCCGAGGGATTCAAGGCCTGAAGCATTTGCAAACTGCGCTACAGCTATCTGTCCGAGAAGGACTGTGTTTCCGTTGTCGTATGAGCCGTAGATCTGGCCGTTCTGGGATACGGATACTCCTGTCAGTGCGCCGAGGGCCTTG
>OMRF01000112.1 GCA_900313435.1 uncultured Lachnospiraceae bacterium
AAAATACGGACTCGACTCACTTCCACCGCAGCGAACGATGTCATCATCCTCCGCGTGAAAGAGCCAAAACGGTGTTTCGCATAATTTATCAAGGTCTTCGTTTGATGTCGCCCCGCATATTATTATCGCTTTATGGAAAAGCATTGGGTATTCTTTCATCATCCTTAACGACCCTATTCCGCCGGCACTGTAGCCGTAGACGCATATCATTTCTTTATTTATGGCGGGATATTCTGAGCAAAGATTAAGTATCAGCTCCCGGAGTGCGTTGTGCACTTTGTCGCGCGACCAGTGGAGCCCATTTCTATACTGCGGCGCCAGGACAAAGCACGGATGCTCACGCTGCATCTCTTCCCGGGCAAAGCAGGTTCCGATATCGTGCGCGGCGATATGTATAACATTATCGTCACCCGTAACATCCGCACCGTGAAGGAAGATGACGAGAGGAACTTTCTGCTCCGCTGCTTCCGGCACGAAGAGCCTGTACGGCAGCCTCACCGAACCGTTATCATATTCCCCAAATATATATTTCTCACATACCGAGTCGTTGTCCTGCATGGGCTCGTCCCAGTCGGGCAAACGCTCCTTCCATGAACTTACCATCAATCATTCTCCGCCCCGGGAGTCAATTACTTCTGCTTTCGCTTTTTCACAGGCCTCGATCACACTGTCGCAGAACTGATCAAACTCCGGATCCTCTTCATACCTGTCCTCATGCGAAAGAACATGATCCAGAGCAATTCTGACTCCCTCGTGGAATGGAACAGTTGTAGTCATATTGGGTGCGAGTTGTTTTATCTTACTGTTGTCGAATACAACAGATACAGACTTATCACCAATAAGGCTTCCCCTAAGGTCATATCCGTAAGCATCTCCGGCATCCGCAAGAAATTCGGAGGCTACGTGATATGCCTTAAGTTCCACTCCAAGAGCATCGGCAATTGTCTGATATATCTGATTCCATGAAAGGATCTCATCACCCGTGATCTGGAAAGCCTCACCAATAGCGTGTCTGTTACCCATCAAAGCCGTAAAACCGATAGCAAAGTCCTTGTTAAAGGTCAGAGCCCAAAGAGACGTTCCGTCACCCTGGATAATGACCGGCTTGCCTTGCTGCATACGCTTTACGACCTGGTAGAAACCCTTATTCCCGTGAACTCCAAGCGGAATATGCCTCTCATCATATGTATGGCTCGGTCTTACTATAGTAACCGGAAAGCCTTCATTTCTGTATTTGTCAAGCAAAAATTCTTCAGATGCGATCTTTTTTCGAGAGTACTCCCAGTAAGGGTTTGCAAGGGTGGTCCCCTCTTTGATCACATAGTTTGCTGAAGGTTTATTGTACGCAGATGCTGAACTTATAAAAATATATTGTTTTGTTTTCCCCTTAAATAACCTGTAGTCGCGCTCTACTGCCTCAACATCAAAAGCAATAAAATCACTTACCGTGTCGAATTCCATGGACGCAAGTTTTCTTGCCACGTCATCTTCATCATTAATATCAGCAACAATCTGCTTTACACCGCTCGGAACCTCATCTTTGCGATTTCCTCTGTTAAGCAGATAAACCTCCCAGAGCGGATCAGTTGCCAGCCTCCTTATAATCCCCATGCTGATAGTTCCGGTACCGCCTATAAATAATGCCTTCATGTTTTTTCCTCCATTAGATAAGCCACTATCGGCTCTATAAACTTAACATCAGATATATCGTACGAGCTGGATATCCGCTCGGCCACCTGCTTTGACTTTTCGTCCTTCTGTTTTTTCAGAGCAGACGTAAACATTTTCATTGCCAGTCTGGAGGGGCCTTTCATTTTGTCATAATCAAATCCGCCCTGGCAATAAAATGCCTTAATGTATTGACTTTGGTCACCCGGGATCATGTTCTTTAAAGCCACATCCACATCGGGATTGTCATTGGGGCTTCCTCCGACTGCCATAAGAGCCAGCCTCTTTCCTTGCCAGCCGTTTGCCTTACCCAAAAACCAATCTGATTTTACCACTTTTCCGGCCATTATCCATCCTGCATAAACAATTGCATCATATGCGTCAAAGAAAGCTGCTTCCTTCTTTTTCGCATCCTTCAGATCATAGACTTCTGCGTCCATCTCATCCGCCAGCCACTGCGAATACTTCTTTGTAAAACCGGTCTGTGAGGTATAAATGATCAGTGTTTTCATATTTTTTTCAGATTCCTTTCCATTTTTATGATCGTGTCGATAGTAACTGCCAGATTCTTTTCATCAATGCCTTCAAAGATCTGCTCGACAACCTGTGCACTTGTCCTGCTCTGGTTGTCATTCTCTTCCATAAACTTTCTGCATTTGTCTGTGACAAAAAACCTCTGCTTTCTCTTATCCTTCTCATCTGTCTTCATCGAGACAAATCCTTTACTCTCCAGCTTCAGCAGGATCTGTTTCACATTCTGATGGGAACTCCCCAACACCTCAGAAAGATCATTCAATGTTGGCGGTTCCTTGCACAGATTGATGCAGATGATCGCGAAAAACTGCTTCCAGGTTATTTCTTTGAAATATTTGTCCGCGGCCGCCTGATACCTGTTGTCAAAAGCACTGAGCAGTCCCAGAAGAAATGCCTGCGGGGGCATCTGCCCAAACTCAACCTTGCTCATATTCATTACTTCATCATAATTCATGCACACATCCTCATTCTGTAAAAATTAAAGGTAACATGTTACATTTTTTCGAAATTAATGTAACACGTTACCTTTTTCGTGTCAAGATTATTTTTGGACCCCCG
>OMRF01000188.1 GCA_900313435.1 uncultured Lachnospiraceae bacterium
ACTTGATATGGATGTGTGCCCCGTATGCGGAAGCAGGAATCTTACAAAGATCGACAGGATGAACGGATACCTCTCATATTCGAGAGTTCACGGAGATACACGTCTTAACGATGCCAAGATGGCCGAGATAGCCGAAAGGAAGAGCATGTAATGAGGTATCACAACATTACCAAGGACGATATGCTCAACGGCGACGGGCTACGTGTTGTATTATGGGTTGCAGGATGTTCCCACTGCTGCGAAGGATGTCAGAATCCGTCCACATGGGATCCGAACGGAGGACTCTTTTTTGATGCGGATACCAAGGAGGAGATATTTGTTGAACTTCGCAAGCCTTATATCTCCGGAGTTACATTTTCGGGCGGCGACCCGATGTACTGTAACAACTATTCCGATATCAGGGCACTTGCCGAAGAGATAAAGGAAAAGTTCCCGAACAAAACGATCTGGATGTATACGGGTGATGTATGGGAGAGCCTGTATAATGATCCTCTTATGAAGTTTATTGACGTACTGGTAGACGGGGAATTTCACATAGAGGAGCGGGATGTCAAGCTGTTGTGGAAGGGAAGCGCGAACCAGCGCGTGATTGATGTGGCAGCAACTCTCGCTTCTGATACCCCCGAAGTACCTGTCATATACTGTGATGACTATTATTGAACAATGATTGATCTGTCTGATTGGAGAAACATAACGGTATGAACAGGATAGCTAAATTTGAAAAGGTAAGTTTTGAACAGTTTCGTGAAGCATACGCCGGTGAGTTCGGCGGGAGCGAAGAAGATATCAGGAAGGTTTATGATTCTGTTGTATTACCCGTAAGAGCCACGTCGGGTTCGGCCGGATATGATTTTTATTCTCCCGTCGACATTCATCTTGAACCGCAGCAGACCGCCAAGATACCTACAGGTATTCGGGCGAGGATGGATAAGGACTGGGTACTTATGATTTTTCCCAGAAGCGGATTGGGATTTAAATACCGTCTGCAGCTGAACAACACTGTCGGAATCATTGACAGCGATTATTACGGGTCAGACAATGAAGGACATATCTTTATCAAGATCACAAATGATTCAAATGAGGGAAAGGTTGTAGACATCAAGGCCGGAAGCGGTTTTGCCCAGGGCCTTTTCATCCCCTACGGCATCACTGAAGATGATGATACGGATACCGTAAGGAACGGAGGTTTTGGAAGTACCGGCTGATATGTTATAATTGATTCATGAAGGAACATGTCCATATCATAAAAAGTGTTGAAGAAGGAAGCATTGCCGACGAGATGGGAGTCACGGCCGGCGATGCTCTTCTTTGTATTGACGATATACCGATCGAGGACGTTTTTGACTACAGATTCCTGGCAAGAAGTGAAGAACTGACGGTTCTTATACGTAAGAGCAACGGAGAAGAGTGGGAGCTCGAGATTGAAAAGGATGAGGATGAGGATCTCGGGATCGAGTTTGAGTCGGGTCTTATGGATGAGTACAGAAGCTGCAGGAATAAATGCATTTTCTGTTTTATAGATCAGATGCCCGCCGGCATGCGCAAGACGCTATATTTTAAGGATGATGACTCCAGACTGTCATTCCTGCAGGGAAATTACGTGACGCTTACGAACATGGATGATCACGATATAGACAGGATCATCAGGTACCGGTTAAGTCCCATAAACATATCTGTCCAGACCACAAATCCCGAACTTCGTTGCATGATGCTGAACAACCGGTTCGCCGGTGCTGCGCTTGAGAAGATCAGGACATTATATGATGCTGGCATAACAATGAACGCACAGATCGTCATGTGCAAGGGCGTCAATGACAGGGCGGAACTTCAAAGGACCCTGACGGATCTTCTCGAATATGCACCGGTAATGCAGAGCGTTTCGGTTGTTCCGGTCGGACTTACCAGATATCGTGACGGACTGTACCCGTTAGAGGCGATAGAAAAGGAAGATGCCGTCATAACTCTCGACATAATAGAGAAGATACAGGATACCGCCATGAAGATGCATGGCATACATTTTGCACATGCATCGGATGAGATATACATTCTGGCACAAAGACCGATCCCGCCGGCGGATGAATATGACGATTATCCGCAGCTTGAGAACGGTGTCGGCATGTTGCGGCTTATGAGCGATGAGTATGATGATGCCCGTAATAAGGTAAAAGACGCTGTTGAAGCCGGAAGGATCGACCCTCTTGCTTACAGATCATCATTTTCGATAGTCACGGGAGTGCTTGCGGCTCCTTATGTAGAGGATGCCACATCAAGGATCTGCAGCCTGTTTCCGAACGTATCGTTTAACATATATACCGTGAGAAATGAATTCTTCGGTAACAGCATCACCGTTGCCGGGCTCCTGACAGGACAGGATATAATAGCCCAGCTTAAGGGTAAGGAACTCGGAGAATGCCTTTTGATACCGGAGAGCATGATGAAGGCTGATGAGGAGATTTTCCTTGATAATATAACAATCGGCGACCTTGAGGGGGCTTTACAAGTAAATACACGTATTGTAA
>OMRF01000117.1 GCA_900313435.1 uncultured Lachnospiraceae bacterium
ATGATAAATGAGGTTGTGAATACGAGCCGGAGCGGGATTACCGTACTTACGGCAAGTCAGGTCTTTGATCAGGGGATCATCACGGTCATTCTTGCCGCGCTCCCTTTTATGATCGGCGGTTTTATAGTTGCCTTTTTTGGGAACGCTCTTCAGTTCAAGTTCAAGATATCGACAGAACCTTTGAAGCCCAAGCTTTCGAAGTTCAATCCGATAAACGGCTTAAAAAGGATGTTCTCAAAGCAGCAGCTATTCAACCTTTTTCTCTCGATAGTGAAGATAGCCATGATCTTTGTCATAGCCTATTCCTATCTTGTGGGAAGGCTGAATGAGCTCTTCATTCTCTATGAGCTTGATATCAGGCAATCCATTGCTCTTGTAGTTGATATGGTCATAGACCTCGGGCTCAGGATCAGCCTCGTCTATATCATAATAGGCTTCGCGGACTTCGTCTTTCAGAGATGGAAATTTAAGCAGGATGTGAAGATGACGAAGCAGGAGGTCAAGGACGAGTATAAGGATCAGGAGGGAGACCCTGCCGTAAAGGGAAAACAGAAGCAGAAGATGCGTGAGGCATCTATGCGGAGGATGATGAACGCGGTCCCTACCGCTGATGTAGTCATCACAAACCCTACGCATATCGCGGTCGCCATCAAGTATGATGCGGATGCAGCTTCAGCCCCCATTCTTGTGGCAAAGGGCGAGGAATATCTTGCCCAGAAGATCAAAGATGCCGCAAGGGAAGCGGGCGTTACGATAGTAGAAAACAAGCCTCTTGCTAGAGCTATATATACCACAGTGGACATTGATCAGGAAATTCCGCCCGAGCTTTATCAGGCGGTGGCAGAAATCCTCGCTATGATTTATACTAAAAGAGGACATTGATGTTATTTGAGGTTCGAAAAAAGGTAAAGAGGAGAGATAGAAGATAATGGCACGCTTGAAAGGCATAAAAATAGCCGATTTTGGTGTGGCGCTCTATCTTCTTGCCGCAATAATGTTTTTTATTGTGCCAATCCCTTCCTTCGTCCTCGACATCATGCTGGCCTTCAATATCTCGGTAGCTCTGGTAGTGCTCTTTAATTGCCTCTTCGTCAGGGAAGTACTGGATATGTCCTTCTTCCCTACACTGCTTTTGTTCACGACGATATTCAGGATCTCACTCAACGTCTCGTCCACAAGGCTTATCCTCTCAACCGGGAATCCGGGAAATGTCGTAGAAGCCTTTGGCGAGTTCATGGGAGGCGGAGATCTTGTCATAGGTATCATAGTCTTTATCATCCTCATCATAATCCAGTTCATAGTCATAAACAAAGGTACCGAGCGTATTTCAGAGGTTACCGCGAGATTCACCCTCGACGCTATGCCCGGAAAGCAGATGGCTATTGATGCCGACTTAAATACCGGAGCCATAACAGATGAGCAGGCAAGAGAGCGAAGGGATAAGCTTCAGCAGGAGTCTATGTTCTTCGGCTCAATGGACGGTGCTACAAAGTATGTTAAGGGAGATGCTACTGCGGGTCTGATCATTACCATGATAAACCTGGTCGGCGGCATTATTATGGGTGTGGCCAGGCAGGGCATGGACATTTCAGACGCTCTGAACCGCTATACCATTCTGACCATAGGTGACGGCCTCGCATCATCAATCCCGTCCCTTTTAATATCCCTTGCTACCGGTATTCTTGTCACTAAGGGCTCGAAGGAGGCCGACTTCTCGAACACCATCGTTAAGCAGCTGTTCGGGATCCCGAAGGTGTTGTTTCTGGTGGGCGGCTCGCTCATGTTCCTTGGTATTGCCACACCGCTCAATACTTTCTTGTTCCTGATCATGGGAGGTCTCTTCATAATTTCAGGAGTTGTGATGCAGCGCTCCATCGGAAAGCAGGAGGCCGAGGCCGATGTTACGGAGGATGAAGAGGAGGCTGAGGAGATCAGAAAACCGGAAAATGTTGTCTCGCTTTTGAATGTGGATCCCATAGAGCTTGAGTTCGGATACGGGATCATTCCTCTTGCTGACGTGAACCAGGGAGGTGACCTTTTAGACAGGGTCGTGATGATAAGGCGGCAGATAGCTCTTGAGCTTGGTACTGTTGTGCCGATAATAAGACTTCGTGATAATATCCAGCTCAATCCTAATCAGTACATCATAAAGATAAAGGGAATAAAGGTCGCCGAAGGCGAGATCCTCTTTGACCATTATATGGCAATGAACCCCGGCTACGTAGCGGAAGAGATCACCGGTATTCCGACGCAGGAGCCATCCTTCCATCTTCCGGCACTCTGGATCACGGAGGGACAGAGGGAGAGGGCAGAGTCTCTCGGCTATACGGTGGTCGATCCTCCGTCCATTATCGCGACGCATCTTACGGAAGTGATAAGACAACACATAGCAGAATTCCTTACCAGACAGGATGTACAGAATCTTGTGGACAACTTAAAGAGCACGAACCCTGTTCTCGTGGACGAGCTCATCCCTTCGCAGCTTAATCTCGGAGAGGTACAGAGAGTTCTTCAGAACCTTCTTTCCGAAGGCATTTCCATAAGGGATCTCCTTTCGATCTTCGAGATACTGGCGGACCGGTCTCTATCCACAAGAGACACAGATGTCCTCACGGAATATGTGAGGCAGGGACTGAAGAGGGCTGTATCCCAGAAGTTCTTTGATGAATCTGAACAGAACGAGGTGGTGCTTCTTTCACAAAAGGTTGAGCAGGAGATAATGGGAGCGGTCAAGCATACCGAGCAGGGCACCTATTTCTCCCTCGATCCCGAAAGGATAAAACAGATAATGGATGACGCGCAGCAAAAGCTTTCTGTCCTTGCGGAGCGTGAAAAGCCGCCTATTATCGTGTGCCAGCCCATTGTCAGGATGTATTTTAAAAAACTCTGTGAGGATTATCTTTCGGATGTAATCGTTATCTCTTATAATGAGATAGACAACAATATCAGTATTACCGCTGTCGGAACTATAGGTGAAGAAAGCTAATGACTATCAAAAAGTATCAGGGAAAAACAAAGGAAGAGGCCATTGATCTGGCAAAGGCGGAGCTAGGCCCCCGCGCCGTTATAATGAATGTCAAGGAGGTTCATCCAAGCGGTTTTCTTGGCGTGTTCAGAAAAAGCACGTACGAGGTCACCGCTGCAATAGAGGATGAATTCGCTCCTGCGGAAAGGGAAGTGTTCAGAGGCAGGGATGAGGTGGTGGATGCCCTGAGGGACGCTGTCGGAGAAACATCAAAGCAAAAGACAGATGCTATCTCAAAGCCTAAGGAGACACCTTCTGAAAACATAAAAGAAGAAAAGAAGGAAGATAATTACGTATACGAGGAGATAAAGCCTAAAAGTTCATTTGACGCTGTAGCCGGGGATACATTGCAAAAAAAGACTTTGAGCGCAGGCACCTACGACAGGACTAAAAGGACTGCAAAGCCTTTGGAAAAGCCACTTTCACCGCCTCCTGCTCCGGCAGAAAAAAAGAAGGATGTTTCCATCGATGACCTGAAGAGCGTCTTTAAGGAGGTGAACAGTGTCATTGAGACTGCGCCACATTTATCTCTTTCAGAGGGGGCGAAAGATGACAGGAAAAGCTCCGTCATAAAGGGCAATGAGGTAGCTGCGCCTTCAAAGGTTGATGACAGGAGAACAGAAAAAAGGGTTCAGGAAAAGCCGCAGGCGGAAAAAACTGTAGAGAAGCAGATTGAAAAGCGGGCTGAAAAGCAGGTTGAGAAGCAAAGATCACCCCAGAACAAGCCCCAGGAGCAGAAGAATGCCGCCCTTATCAGAATGCTCTACAATATGCTCATGGAGCAGGAGGTTGACGAGAGATACGTGAACCGGATCATAGACGAGATGGGAGATATGATATACAAGGAAAACAGCGTCGATTATCTTCTTTACAACGTCTATCAGAAAATAGTGCTCCTTCTGGGAACACCTCATACTGTAAAGCTTTCGGAAAACAGACCTCATGTTGCGTTTTTTGTAGGACCGACAGGAGTCGGAAAGACCACGACCATAGCGAAGATAGCTGCCGAATTCACTGTGAAAAAGAGGCAGAAGGTCTCACTCATCACCTCTGACAATTACAGGATAGCCGCAGTCAAGCAGCTGCAGGTATATGCCGAGATATTACACGTTCCGTTTTCCACAGTGATGACGCCTGAGGATGTGATGCCGGCCATTAAGAATCATGCCGCTTCGGACATCATCCTGGTTGATACCACGGGCTTTTCCCACAGAAATGATGAAGAAAGGGAACACCTTAAAGGGCTTATAGAGGCGGTAGCCCCTGAGACCTCCAAACAGATCTTTCTCGTGCTTTCAGCGACGACGAAGTACGCTGACCTCAAGGAGATAATAGATGCATACAAGGGCCTTACTGATTTTGATATTATCTTTACAAAGCTTGATGAAACAAGATCCTTTGGAAATATTCTGAATTGTAAGCTTTATTCGGGAAAGAGTCTTTCCTATGTGACTACAGGACAGAATGTCCCTGATGATATAGAAGAGATAGATATGCAGAAGCTAACCATGCGCCTTCTTAAGGGAGATGATGATGGATCAGGCCGAACGTCTTAGGAATGTGATAAAACAGGCCGACCAGCATTATCTCAGGACTGCCTCTGTTTTTACTGTTACAAGCGGAAAGGGAGGGGTCGGAAAATCAAATACGGCTGTCAATCTTGCTGTCTGGTTCAGAAAGGCCGGAAAGCGCGTGATCATCTTTGATGCCGATTTTGGGCTCGCGAACGTAGAGATAATGTTCGGGACAGTGCCGAAATATAATCTTTCCGACTTCATATACAGAGGACTGGATCTTCGTGAGATAGTCACTGAGGGACCCATGGGGATTGGTTTTATATCTGGCGGCAGCGGGATAGTGGGACTTAATGATCTTGACCCCTCGCAGATCAGAAGACTTGTTTCGGCGCTTACAGAGCTCAATGATATGACCGATATCCTGATCATAGATACAGGAGCGGGAGTTTCCAACCAGGTTCTCTCCTTTGTCCTTGAAAGCCCGGAGGTCATCCTTATTGTGACGCCGGATCCGCCTTCGATCACCGATTCATATTCTCTTGTGAAGGCGCTTTACAGAAATCCCAGGTTTTCTGATGAAAGGACGACTCTTCGACTGCTCGCTAACAGGGTTTCCTCTGAAAGTGAAGGAAAGGCGCTTTTTGACAGGCTCTCCTCCATTGTTTCAAAGTTCCTTGATGGAAAACTGTCCTATCTGGGCTTTGTTCCGGATGATAACGCACTTGAAAAGGCAGTGAGATCCCAGGATGTTGTTTCGATGACAAATCCAAACGCCTCGTCTTCAAGGGCTTTTGAAAGGACTGCGGCTGCTCTTCTCGGGGATCGTCCAAGACAGGAGAAAAAGATTTTTTCGTTGAGCGGTCTTTTCAGAAACATTTTCAACACGGGAAAGCAATAATAGGTTATAATAAATTGATGTGCGTGGTTTATTCTTTTTTGGAGCAGCCGGTTGACAAATGAAGTGAGTGTTCGGGAGCTTCTTCCCGGAACGCGTACGGACATCAGAATACTTCAGCTCGTTATGAGGGCAAAGGAGACAGGCGAGGAGGTTGAGAACTATCCGAGCAGTGTTTTTGACACGCTTCCCGATGGTACTATTGAAGTGAACTGTCCCATAAAGGAGCAGAAGATACTGATCCTCCGTATGGATCTTCGTTATGAGCTCATATTTACCACGGAGAACGGACTGATCAGAGCAACCGGGCACTTTGTCGAAAGATATAAGAAAGAAAATTTTTATTTAATGAGGTTTAAGCCTCAGGGACCCCTTGAAAAGTTTCAGAGAAGGGAATTCTATAGGCTGGACTGCTACATACCGCTTAATTATGTTACCCTTGCTCCGGAAGCAGATGATATGGAAAAGATGAGTGAGCTTCGGGGACTCCTTCAGAAGCAGAGGGAGGAAAAGATTCCCACTATAATGGGGCAGGGGACTATACTCGATATTTCGGGAGGCGGCATCAGGTTCATTACGACAAAAGATCTGAAGGATGTCTCGTACCTCCTTCTTGAGTTCCCCATACAGGGGAAGAACGGCAAGGAACAGATCGAGGTTATAGGACAGGTCAGGGGTTCGCTGCCTGTTGACAAGAACGGGAACAGTGAGTACAGGATAAAGATCCTCTTCAAGGATACAAAGGCGCAGGAGAGGATAGTTCATTATATTTTTGAGGAAGAGCGCCGGATCAGACAGAAAGAGAGTGGTCAGCAATGAATGATATTCTCGTTGTAGATGACTCTGCACTCATGAGAAGACTCATCTGTGATATAATAGGCTCCGTTCAGGGGTTTAGGGCGCCTGATAGTGCATTCGACGCGAAGAGCGCGATGGGACACATCAGGACGCATTCTTATTCCTGCATCTGCTACAATGTCTGCATGGCTTCAGACAGGGCCGGCAAGGACATCTTTACTATGATGCGGGAAGAGGGAGTCAAGATCCCTGTTATAGGGATGTGCTATCCTACAGAACTTGATAAGGCGAGATCCTTAAAGGGACCGGTTACTGTTGTCGTTCATCCATACAGGATGGCGTCAAATGATACCGATACTTTCGCAGAGGCGCTTGCTGACGCTCTTATGAAATATGCGTCTGCCGGGGCTTCTGAACCCGCCACAACGAAGAACGGCAAGGCCTTGAAAGAGAGCCTTGTTTATCATCCAAAAGGGATCGTTGTTCCAAACGGCGGACAGATACCGGTATCGAAGCGGGGAGAGATCAGGAACAATTACAAGGGGAAGTTTGCAAAATATCCTTTTCAGCTTGTGGCCATTGCTTCCTCCACGGGAGGACCTCAGGCACTCCACAACCTTATCCCTATGATCCCGAAGGATTTCCCTGTACCTATCGTCATCGTCCAGCATATGCCAAAGGGGTTCACCGATTCGCTGGCGAAGCGGATCACGGAGTATTCCCAGATCCTTATGAAGGAGGCTGAGGACGGAGAGGAACTGAAGGCGGCTACTGCCTATATTGCTCCGGGCGGACGGCACTTTGAGGTTTATGAGGAGTCGGGGATACTTCGCGCCAGGGTCTATGACGGGGAACCTGTCAACAATCTCCGCCCCTGCGCGGATGTGATGTATGAGTCTCTCAAATACATCTCTGTTCCGGATATTCTCTGCGCAGTGCTTACGGGCATGGGAGCCGACGGAACCGAAGGCATCAAGTCACTACGCAAGGAAAAGCATCTCTATGTCATAACGCAGGATCAGAATACCTGCGTCGTATATGGAATGCCGAAAGCGGCGTATTCAGCCGGGCTTTCGGATGAACAGCAGCCAATTGGAAGTATCGCAAATTCAATAGCCAGAAAGTTGGGGGTCTAAGAGATGGATGTAAGTCAGTACCTTGATATTTTTATCGATGAGACAAACGAACACATTCAGAGTCTTTCGGACAATATCATGGTCCTCGAAAAGGAGCCTGAGAACAAGGACACTATCAATGAGATATTCCGTGCCGCTCACTCATTGAAGGGGATGGCCGGAACCATGGGCTTCAAGCGCATGCAGCGTCTGACTCATGACATGGAAAATGTCTTTTCCGAGGTCAGGAATGACACCATAAAGATCGATTCGGGCATGATAGATACCCTCTTTCAATGCCTCGACGCGATAGAGAATTATCTCGCTTCAGTAAAGGCCACCTCCGATGAGGGTACCGAAGACAATGAGCACATCATTGAAAAGCTCAACAGTTATCTTCCCGGTGCTGCCAATGCTGCGGCCAAAGATAAGGCACCTGCAGCCGAAACGAAGGCAGAGGAAGCTCCTGCACCTGCCGAAGCGCCTGAAGAGGAAGGGAACAGAGCTTATCTTGAGATGCCTCTTGATGATGCCGCAAAGGATGCGATAGGCGATGCTGCTTTAAGTTCAAAGATATATGGCTTTACCGTTTCCATACAAAAGGATTGCCTTCTCAAGGCGGCCAGAGCCTTTTTGGTATTCAAGGCTGTTGAGGATTCAGGGGAGATACTTGCGTACAATCCTTCATCCCAGGATATCGAGGATGAGAAGTTCGATCTTGATTTTTCGATCATTATCTCTACAAAGGAGGATGTAGCAAAGATCAAGGCTGCCATTGAGAGTGTTTCGGAAATAGAAAAGGTAGTTTATGGTGAGATTCCTGCCTCAATGTATTCAAGGGATGATGCAGCCGGAGCTGTATCCGGAGATGGAGGAGAGGAAGAAAAACAGGTGAGTGATGCTCCCGAGTCTTCCGCTGTGGTTCCTGCTTCAAAGAATGAGCCTTCGGAGGCTGCTCATCAGAAGTCATCTGCTCCGGCACAGAAGAAGGCTGCCGGGAAGCCTGTTACAGCGAGAACAGTCCGCGTGGATATAGAAAAGCTCGACGCCCTTATGAATCAGGTCTCCGAGCTTATCATCGCAAAGAATTCCCTTGTTTCGATCAGCGATTCCGGCTCTGTCACATCAACAGAAGGACAGCAGCTTCATGAGCAGATAGAATATCTTGAAAGGATCACGACTACACTTCATGAGTCAGTTATGAAGGTCAGGATGGTTCCGATCGAGAGTACTGTAAACAAGTTCCCTCGTATGATCAGAGATCTTTCCAGAAAGCTCAATAAGCCGATGGATCTTGTGATGACCGGTGAGGATACGGAACTTGACCGGACTGTTGTGGATCAGATCGGTGATCCGCTCCAGCACCTGCTCAGAAACTCCGCCGATCATGGTATCGAGGATCCTGATGTCCGCGAGAAGGCTGGAAAGCCGAGGCAGGGAAACATTTTCCTGAACGCATTTCAGGAGGGCAACAACGTCATCATCCAGGTTGGAGATGACGGTGGCGGTATCGACACCGATGCTGTTAAGGCAAAGGCTATAAGCAGGGGACTTGTGTCCGAGGAGGATGCCGAAAAACTCTCCCAGAAGGAGATCATTGATTTCCTCTTCAATCCCGGATTTTCTATGTCAAAGACCATTACCGACATATCCGGAAGAGGGGTTGGACTTGATGTCGTAAAGTCAAATGTTGAGGCGCTTGGCGGTGATGTGACCGTGAAGAGTACCCTTGGTCAGGGTTCCACCTTCACCGTAAGACTTCCGCTCACACTTGCGATCATTCAGGCTCTCATGGTAGAGATAGCTGATGAGAAATACGCTATAGCTCTCGCCAGTATTTCAAATATTGAGAACATATCAGTAAAAGAGATAAAATATGTCGAGGCTAATGAGGTCATCCATCTCCGCGGCAGGGTCATTCCTCTCATCAGGATGAGGAATGTGCTTGACTGCCCTGAAAAAGAGGATGAGGAGAATCTTACAGTCGTCATAGTGTCAAAGGGCGACAACCTCGCCGGTCTTATAGTTGACAATCTTATAGGTCAGCAGGAGATCGTTATCAAGTCCATAGGTAAGGTCATCGATTCCAACAAGATCATTTCCGGCGCGACTATCCTCGGTGACGGCGAAGTCGCTATGATCCTTGACATAAACGCACTCATGTGAAATGAAAGCCTTTGAATAGGAGAAAAGTCTTATGAGCGATTACGAAATTGAAACTCTGGAAGAAGAGAAGAAGCAGTACATTGTCGTGAAGCTTGGAGATGAACAGTACGGACTTGACATCTCATTCATTGACAATATAGTCGTGATGCAAAAGATCACCCGTGTTCCGAAGGCTCCCGAGTATTACGCGGGTGTCATTAATCTTCGAGGCGAGGTTGTTCCAGTAATGAGCGCGCACAGAAAGATGGGTCTTGGGGATGACACCATTACAAAGGCTACCAGGATCATTATCCTGAAGCTTGAGGCTCAGGGGCTTGTGGGAATCCTTGTTGACGAGGTTCGTGAGGTCGTAACTCTTGGAGAATCGGAGATAGACAGGAGTGCCCAGAACAAGAAGAACCAATCCACCTTTATTGATGGTATAGGAAAGAATGGTGAAGATCTGATATCGCTGTTTGACATTACGGCGCTGATCGACCCGGTGGACTGACTGATCAGTCCTGAAAGGAAATAATCAATATGTCAGAGATGAGTTTTGATGAAATCAATGAGAAGTATTTTGATGTCCTGAAGGAGATCGGAAACATTGGTGCCGGAAATGCGACCACTGCGATAGCCAATATGCTGAACCTTCGAATGGATATGAGCGTTCCGAATGTTGAGCTTATGGAGGTTGAGAGTATCGGGACCGCTATCGGATCCGAGGAACAGATAGTCGTCGGGATAATGCTTGGTGTAGAAACGGATATCAATGGTTCCATGATGTATCTCATGGATATACCCAGTGCCCATCACCTCGTAAACAGGCTCATGATGAGGGATGCTGATTACAACGAGGATTTTGATGAGATGGATCTTTCGGCTCTTAAGGAGATCGGAAACATCATATCGAGCGCTTATCTTTCAGCGCTATCCGGACTTACAAAGCTTACGATCACGCCTACTGTCCCGTACATTTCCATTGATATGGCTGCAGCCATCCTTTCGGTTCCGGCCATACAGTTTGGAATGGTTGGTGACAAGGCGCTTTTGATCAATACAAAGATCGGTGATGACATGGGGATCAACGGTTATTTCATTCTCATGCCTGAAGGCGATTCTTACGAGAAGATACTGGTATCGCTTGGACTGCCTGTTTGAACAGGGGAGTTAGCAAATGGGAGAGATGATAAAGGTCGGAATGGCGGATCTCAAGGTGTGTAAGGCACCTGACAATCTCACCACGATCGGACTTGGAAGTTGTATTGGAATCGCGCTCTATGATCCATCCACAAAGATCACAGGGCTGGCTCATATTATGCTTCCGGACAGTACCGCGATCAGAAACAATTCACATATCGCAAAATTTGCGGATACGGGGATCCAGAAGTTATACGACGACATGTTAAAGGCTGGTGCTAATAAGGCACGCCTTGTAGCGAAGATTGCCGGCGGAGCCAAGATGTTTGAACTTTCCGGCGGAAATACCGCCGCCATTAATGTCGGCGAGAGAAATGCCATTGCTTCAAAAGAAAAGTTGAAGCAGCTTGGAATCAGACTTCTTGCTGAGGATACCGGATTGAATTACGGTCGTACGGTAGAGATATACAGTGAGGATGGCTCTTTCCTTATCAAGTCTGTCGGAAAGCCTGAAAAGAAGATCTGAAATTGGCAAAGGAAAACGATCCTAAGGGCAAAAATAAAGAGAAGCCGGTAAATACAAGGACTCTTCCCGCTATTATCGTTCTTTCAGCGGCGCTTATATCCTGTGCCTTTTCGCTTGTGCAGGGGGTTGAGTTTCGGATTTTTGTCGGACGACTCTTGTTTTCGGTAGTGATCTTTGGACTCATAGGTGTTTTTGTGAGAGTCATTCTTGACAGATACTTCTTTAATCGAAACTCCAATGAAGAGGAGACTCCTGAAACAGAGGAGCAGAACGAAGGAGAAGAGGGGGCTTCGCAGGAAGACTCCGGTGAAAATGAAGAAGAAAGCTGAGATAATCAATTTATGATTTTTTCGGTGGAGAGATCATGAAAGCTGTTGACAGGGAAAAGCTCTGGGCTTCTTATAAGAAAAACAAGACGCCTGAACTCCGTGAGCAGATCATAATAGAATACGCTCCGCTGGTGAAGACTGTTGCGGGACGGCTATTCATGTATCTTGGAAGCAATGTGGAATTTGATGATCTTGTCGGCTATGGAGTGTTCGGTCTTATTGATGCGATAGACAAATTTGATTCCGAGAAGGATGTGAAGTTTGAGACCTATGCTTCCCTTCGCATAAAGGGGGCGATCCTGGATCAGATCAGAAAGATGGATTGGATCCCCCGCACCATAAGACAGAAGCAGAGGAAGATCGATGAGGCCATCCGGGCGATAGAACTTCGTACGGGGAAGAACGCGGCAGACGACGAGATAGCCGCGGAACTCGGAATATCCGATGATGAGTATACGAGCTGGCAGTCACAGCTCAAGGTCACAAGCCTTGTTTCCCTGAACGAATTCATGGAGCAGGGAAATGAGCCCGTGAGTGATGCCACACACAATACGCAGTTCATTACTCCTGAGGACAATGTGTCAAAGGAGGAACTGAAGAAGGTACTTGCTGACGCACTTAAGCTTTTGACCGAGAAGGAACGCAAGGTCATACTCCTTTATTATTATGAGGATATGACATTAAAGGAGATCGCGCAGGTTCTGGAAGTCTCCGAATCCAGAGTCTCGCAGCTTCATACAAAGGCACTTTCGAAGATGAAGACCGCAATGGGACCTTATTACGGGGTTCTTGGTTGAGGGCTTCGGCTACTTTGAGGAAGGACAGGCTGTAAGAAAAATGCCTCAGAAGAACGGATATATACAAATCGAGGTGGGGAACGGCGATGAATCGGCAGTTCTTCATTATTATCCGCCGCTTCCTGGAGGGGAGCCTGTTACTTTTCGTGATGCCGATGAGTACCTGAGCTTTGAAGGTTATACTAATTATGATAAAAAGGCTCTTGCTGATATTCTGAATTCGGATTCGAAGGAGAGCATTTCCATAGGCTTTTCAAGCGGTCTTGAATGTCAGGAGAGGATGGTCATCAAGGTCTCCATCGACAAGATGAAGGCAACCTGCCGTTTCATGCCTCCCAGTGTTAATGGGAAACTTATGTCTCCAAGGGATATCATCGCCCAGCTCAATGGTATGGGGATAATATTCGGCCTGAAGCAGGAAGAGATCATGAACTTCGTAAACGACAGATGTTATTTTACAGAATATGTCTTTGCTGAAGGAATTCCTCCGAGGATCGGTCGTGACGCGAGAATAGAGTATTTCTTCAATACAAATCCATCTCTTAAACCCAAGCACAATGAAGACGGTTCCGTGGACTACCGGAATCTTAATACCATCAATGAGGTGAAGGCGGGCACTCTTCTTGCACGCCTCATTCCTGCTGATCGTGGCGAGAACGGGAAGGACATAAACGGCAAGTCCATTCCTACAAGACAGGTCAAGACAAAGAGGCTCGAATTCGGCAAGAACATCGAGATCAATGAAGATAAGACCGAGATCACTTCGAAGGTTGACGGACATGTATCCCTCTATGGAACGCAGGTATTTGTTTCGGATGTATTTGATGTTCCTGCGGATGTTGACAATTCCACCGGAAATATCAGGTACAAGGGGAATGTCCATATTCATGGTTCTATCCGCGGCGGCTTCATCGTGGAAGCTCAAGGAGATGTTATAGTCGATGGTGTGGTAGAGGATGCCTATGTCAGGAGCGGCGGACAGATCATAGTCAAGTGCGGAGTGCATGGTAAAAACCGGGGTATTCTCGAGGCAAGGGGCAATGTCATAATTCAATTCATAGAAAACGCCAAGGTCTTTTCCGGCGGATACATAGAGACAAGTTCCATCTTATATTCAGAGGTGAATGCCTTTGGTGACATCCTGGTCGAGGACAGAAAGGGTTACATTTCCGGCGGTGTCATAAGAGCCGGCGGGAAGGTGTCGACTCAGACCATTGGCTCTGAGATGGGGACTCTCACCAAGATAGAGGTCGGGATGGCTCCGGATCACAAGGAAAGATATGTTGCCCTCCAGAAGGAGATAATGACTTATTCCGAGCGCATCAACAAGATAAACCCTATTCTTCAGACCTACAGGGGCTATATTTCAAAAGGTATGGAACTTGATCAGAAGAATATGGTCTATATGAACAAGCTCCTTACCGAACTCAATGAAGCAAAGGCCGCACTTCAGCAGGATCGTATGGAGTTCAACCAGCTCCACCAGGAACTGCTTAATTCAAAGCATTCCTACGTTGATGTGAGACGGGACATCTTTGCGGGAGTAACTATCTGCATTTCCGATCTGTCCATTACGACAAAGGATAAGAGGTCCTTCTGTCGTTACGAAAAAAAGAATGGGGAGATTCAGGTCTCCAACCTTTGATTAGTTTTAAGGAGTTTTGTCTTGTCTATCCGTCCCGTAGATTTCAACGGAATGATCCAGAGTACCGCGGAGGTTTCCACCCGGGAGAGCGAGCTTACAAAGCAGCCTGCGATCCAGCAGGACAATGCTTCCTTCACTATTGAAAGAGAAAGGCTCGAAACACCGTCAAAGGTCAATGAAAAGCCTGACATTGACGAGGATGATGGGACCGTTGACGCGGATACGGAGGGTGAGAAAGGGCAGTACCGCGGAAGCGGCAAAGGAAACAGGAAAAAGAAGGAAAAGATGTCAGATGGCTTCGTTCGGGTAAAGAGCGACCATGAATCCTTTGATATCAAGATTTAAGTAAGACAGGAATGATAATATGACCGGACTTGAAATAGTACTTATAATAATCGGTGCCATCATATTCGGGTTAAGCTTCTTCATGACGGAGAAGCTTTCTTCTTCTGATGTTGAATACATCAAGAAGATATCCGAAAAAGAGATCAATATAATCCTTGAGAAGGAACTTTCAAATGCGAAGGTGGTGATCGACGACCGAATCAAGGAAAAGGTTGATGACGGGATAGAAGAGATAGAGCGCGCTACAGACAAAGATACAAACGACAAGATTCTCTCCATGAACGAGTTTTCGGATACAGTGCTTGATTCTATGAACAAATCGAATCAAGAGGTTGTTTTTCTCCATAAGATGCTGACTGACAAGGAGGCAAAGATAGAAAGCCTTGAAAAGAACCTCCTTGAACTTGAACAAAGAGTTAATGATTCAAAGAAGGCGCTTGACTTTGACAGAGCCCGGCTGCTTGAAGAACGCTCTGACCTCGACCGCGAGAAAGAGGAGAAAAGAGCGGCAGAAGAGGCAAGAGCAAGGGAGGAAGCGGAAAAACAAAAGGTCATGGTTGACATGACATCTCTTAAGGAAGCCTTTAAAAACAAGATATCCGAGGAGCGAAGAGAAGAAAAAAGAAAAGAAGCCGAAAAGAAGCAGGAAGAAAAAGCCGAACCTGTGCTTACCGGTATCGATCTTGCTTCTATGAAGAAGGCATCGATCAAAGAGAGTGAAGAACGGTCGGAAAGCGAAGATGATGAAGATCGGGAGATAATAGAACTAAAGAAGCAGGGACTTTCCGAGATAGAGATCGCAAAGAAAACCGGAAGGGGAATGGGTGAGATCCGTCTTATACTGGGGCTCTTTGACTCAAAAAATAGTGAAGGAGAGAGCGAGACATGAAGAGAAAATATTTTTCACGCGGTCTCGGTCTCGGCATACTTGTGACGGCTCTTCTTTTTGCTTTCGGACTTCTTTTTTACAAGCCTTCACTTTCTGATGAGGAGATAAAGGCAAGGGCGACTCTCCTTGGAATGACAGAGACAAGCGACAGAAAAACATCCTCTGAGACTTCAGCGGCTACGTCATCCGCATCATCTTCTTCGTCATCTTCGGCGGCGACATCATCGGCGTCTTCTTCCGCTGCACCTTCAAGTTCCGCAGAGCCGGAAACTTCAGCTGCTTCTTCAGCTGAGCCCACAAAGAGCGCAGAGG
>OMRF01000120.1 GCA_900313435.1 uncultured Lachnospiraceae bacterium
ACTTGAAGAATAGGGGACGAAATATGAAAAAGCTGGTTGTCGATGAAAAAACCATAAAGGAGGTTTTAAGCGAACTCCTTTCAAGAAAAAACTCTTCCTATGACGAGAGGGAGAAGATCGTACGTGATATAATAGAGGATGTGCGGACAAACGGTGACCGTGCACTTTTTTCCTATACGAAGAAATTTGACGGGGCAGATATCGATGAGGATAATGTCAGGGTTTCGGAAAGTGAAATTGAGGAAGCCTACAAAAATGTGTCTGAAGATTTTCTTTCCGTCATAAGGAAAGCAATAAAGAGGATCAGGGCCTTTCATGAGAGACAGAGGCAGAATTCCTGGTTTGAAGCGTCAGAGGGGACGATCTTAGGACAGCGGGTGATACCCATAGAACGGGCCGGAGTGTATGCCCCCGGCGGAAAGGCAGCCTATCCGTCTTCCGTTCTTATGAATGTGATCCCGGCCCAGGTCGCGGGTGTTTCTGAGATCATCCTCCTTACTCCCTGCGGAAAGGACGGGCATGTTGATGACAGGACAGTTGTCGCCGCGAAGGAAGCGGGAGTAAACGCTATATACAAGGCAGGTGGGGCACAGGCTATAGCCGCCATGGCGTACGGTACAAAGAGCATTCCAAAGTGCATGAAGATCACGGGCCCCGGAAACATATTCGTGGCACTTGCAAAGAAACAGGTCTTTGGCTCAGTCGGTATAGATTCTGTCGCCGGTCCTTCCGAGATCACAGTTCTTACGGACGGAACCGGGAATCCGAAGTATATAGCTTCTGATCTTCTTTCACAGGCAGAGCATGATGAGATGGCATCATCAATACTTGTGACGACATCAAAAGATGCAGCGGATGCAATAGAACGTGAGATAAATGCCCTTGTTCCGACTATGGAGAGAAAGGGTATAATAGAAAAGTCGCTTTCCGACTTCGGATATATACTGATCACGGATACGATGGAGGAGGCTATAGAATGTGTTAATGCCATAGCTCCCGAACATCTTGAGATAATAACCAAGGATCCCTTCAGCACAATGACTTATATTAAAAACGCCGGAGCTGTTTTCCTCGGGGAGTATTCTTCAGAGCCGCTTGGCGACTATTTTGCGGGTCCGAACCATATTCTTCCCACCGGAGGGACCGCGAAATTTTTCTCTGCTCTTTCGGTTGATGATTTTGTTAAGAAGCAGAGCATCATCTCCTTTTCAAAGGATGCGCTTAAACCTTTGCATAGTGACATCGAATGCTTCGCGGAAAATGAAGGGCTTTTTGCACACAGAAATTCCATAGCTGTCAGGTTTTCTGAAGAATAAAATTAGAAAGGATCGATATGGCAGAAAAAAAGAGAGAGGCTTCCGTCACGAGAAAGACTGCTGAGACTGACATCTCAATAAGCCTCACTATAGATGGAAGCGGAGTATATGACGTAGATACGGGCATAGGCTTTTTTGACCATATGCTTTCTGCATTTTCCAGGCACGGTTTCTTCGATCTTTCGGTGAAGTCGAAGGGTGATCTTTCGGTAGATTGCCATCATACGATAGAGGATACCGGGATAGTACTTGGAGAAGCGATGAAGAAGGCGCTTTCGGATAAGTCAGGTATAAAGCGCTTCGGAGACATCATCCTTCCCATGGATGATGCCCTGGTGCTCTGTGCCATTGATCTTTCAGGACGGCCTTATCTTTCATTTGACTGTGATTTTCAGACAGACAGGGTCGGTTATTTTGATACGGAGATGACAAAGGAATTCTTCTACAGCATTTCCTATTCCGCAGGCATGAATCTCCACATCAAAAAAATATCCGGTGAGAATGCTCATCACATCATAGAAGCCATGTTCAAGGCCTTTGGAAAGGCTCTTGACAGCGCAACTACTATTGACAAGCGGCTTTCCGGCGCGCTTTCTACGAAAGGAACCATAAACTGATGGAAAGAAAGAATATAGTCGCAACGATCTATCTGAAGGACGGTCTTGCCGTAAAAAGCCCTTCCGATACCGAAAAGGGTTTAGACCCCGTCAAGCTTGCAGAGATGTATAATGACAGCGGCATAGACAAGATATTTCTCGTAGATCTTTCCGAAGGCGATGAGGAACATGATAAGAACATACTCATGATGAGGGACATAAACCGTTCCATAGATGTCAAGACCTGCGGAGCCGGAAACATCAAGCGTCTTGAGGACGTGAAAAAGATACTTTATTCAGGCTGCATAGAGGTCGTGTTAAACGGCTCAAAGCCACAGACCCCTGAGATCCTTTCCGAGGCCGCGGAGCGCTTCGGTCCTGAGAAGATGCTTGTCTCGGTCAAAAATGTGGATTTTGTATTTAAGCATAAGTCTCTGATCAATGACTCAGTACACGAGATCGTGATAATGGATCCCCAGGATGTTGCCAGTATTCAGAGGATTTCAAGTGTTCCCTATATCCTTAAGCAAGATGATAATAATATAGACCGTCTTGCCGAAAATCTCTCAAACGAGAATATCAGAGGAATATACGGACCTTTTATAAACGATCCCGAAACAGATGTCATGAATCTAAAGTCCCTCCTTTCACAGCGCGGGATAAAGATGGATAATTTTGAGCCTCATTTAAAGTGGTCGGATCTTAAGACCGATGAAAAGGGACTCATTCCGGTCGTTGTCCAGGACTATAAGACGAATCAGGTCCTTATGCTTGCCTACATGAATGAGGAGGCCTTTGAAAAGACTATCACTATCGGAAGGATGACCTATTTCTCGAGGTCCAGAAATGAGCTTTGGACAAAGGGCGAGACCAGCGGACATTTCCAGTATGTGAAGTCTCTGACCGCAGACTGCGACTTTGATACCATTTTGGCCAAGGTTTCACAGGTCGGGGTTGCCTGCCATACCGGAGCGATGAGCTGCTTCTTTAATGAGATCGTAAAAAAGGAATATGTGGAAAAGGATCCTTTAAAGGTCTTCGACAATGTCTACAAGATCATAGAGGACAGGAAGCTTCACCCCAAGGAAGGCTCCTATACAAATTATCTTTTCAACAAGGGGCTTGATAAGATTTTGAAGAAGGTAGGAGAGGAGACTTCTGAGCTCATCATCGCTTCAAAGAATTCCGTAAAGGATGATATTGTCTATGAGGAAGCCGACCTTCTTTATCATCTGATGGTCCTCATGGTGGAAAAGGAAGTTTCCTGGGAGGATGTAACGAGGGAGCTCGCCCAAAGATGAGTCTTGCAAAAAGACTTGCACTGCCTGACGATGTCCTGATGAAAGTCGACAAGGCAGCGCGTTATATCGGAAATGAAGTTAATGCTGTATTTAAGGATAAAGAATCTGTAGACATCAGGATCGCCATGTGCTTTCCGGATGTCTATGAGATAGGCATGAGTCATATCGGAATGCAGATCCTTTATTCTATGTGGAATGAAAGACCGGACACATGGTGCGAAAGAGTTTTCTGCCCGTGGCCCGATCTTTTTTCCATGATGAAGGAAAGAGGGATAAGGCTTTTTGCGCTTGAATCGCAGGAAGAGCTTCTTTCCTTTGATCTAGTAGGCATTACCCTGATGTATGAGATGTGCTATACGAACATACTTGAGATACTTGATCTTTCAGGTATTCCGCTTCATTCAAAGGACAGGGGAGACGAATATCCCATAGTCATGGGAGGAGGTGCCTGCACCTACAACCCTGAACCCATAGCCGATTTCTTTGATCTTTTCTACCTTGGGGAGGGTGAGGTTCAATATGATCAAATTCTTGATCTCTATAAGAGCCATAAGTATTCCGGAAACTATTCCCGAAATACCTTCCTTCATGAAGCCGCTAAGATCCCCGGCGTATATGTGCCGTCTTTGTATGAGGTCTCTTACAACCCCGATAATACGATAAGAGCCTTTACTCCTTTGTATCCTGATATCCCGACTGTCATCAAGAGGCAGGTTGTTACAGATCTTGACAGCGCGCCTTACCCCAAAAAGCCTGTGGTCGCAAATGTAAAGGCTGTGCAGGACAGGGCTGTGATAGAGGTGCAGAGGGGCTGCATCAGAGGCTGCCGATTCTGCCAGGCCGGTACCACCTACAGACCCGCCAGGGAAAGAAACGCAAAAACGTGTCTTAACATTGCAAAGGAGCAGCTTAGATCAACAGGCTATGATGAGCTTTCCTTAAGCTCCCTTTCAACCAGCGATCATAAAGAGCTTGCTGTCCTCATGGACGAGCTTATCTCCTTTTGCAGGGAAGAAAATGTGAATATCAGCCTGCCGTCACTTCGGATAGACGCTTTTTCCCTTGATGTGATGGAAAAGGTTCAGGATGTGAAAAAATCATCCCTTACTTTTGCGCCTGAAGCCGGCTCCCAGAGACTTCGGGACGTGATAAACAAGGGCCTTTCGGTTGAAGACATAATGAATGGGGCACGTGACGCCTTTCTTTTGGGCTGGAATAAGGTAAAACTCTATTTCATGCTCGGTCTTCCTACGGAGACAAAGGAGGATCGGGAGGATATAGCTCATCTTGCAAACGAGGTGGCAGCTCTTTATTACGAAACGATCAAAAAAGAAGACAGAAAGGGACGAGTATCAGTAAATGTCTCAACCTCATTTTTTGTCCCCAAGCCCTTTACGCCCTTTCAGTGGTATAGGATGTTTGAACCCGGGGAATATCTTTCGAGGGCACATGATGTGAATGCCGCCATCAAATCAGAACTTAATCACAAAAGCATCACCTACAGCTGGCATGACGCTGAGACTTCAGTGCTTGAAGGCATATTTGCATTGGGTGACCGAAGGATCGCCCCTGCAATAGAATACGCATACAAAAAAGGACAGATATTTGATGCCTGGACGGATTATTTCAATTTCGGTATCTGGGAGGAAGCCTTTGAAAAGACAGGGATAAATACTGATTTTTATATCTCAAGGATAAAGCCTCTTGATGAGATCCTGCCCTGGGATTTTATAGACTGCGGAGTTTCGAGAGAATTTCTGGAAAAAGAGTGGGAGAGGGCAAAGGAAGGCGTTGTCACAAAAAACTGTCGTAAAGGTTGCTCACTTTGCGGCTGCTTTGATATGAAAACGGGAGTCTGCGTGGAAAGAAGAGATAGGGAGGCAGTATCATGAGCCGTGTTCGGATAAGGTTTTCAAAGCACGGCGCAATGAAGTATCTGGGGCATCTTGATCTTCTCCGCTTTTTTCAGAAGGCGATAAAGAGGGCGCAGTTGCCTGTCTTAATGAGCCGTGGCTTTTCGCCCCATCAGTTATTATCCTTCGCTATGCCGCTTTCAGTCGGGCTTACCAGCGAGGGTGAGTACTTTGATATGGAGCTTGATAGCGAAAAAGACCCTGATATTTCATGTGATGGGATAAGAAAAAGGCTTTCCTCTGAAATGGTTTCCGGGATAGAGATAATATCGGTATCCGGGCTTTCAAAGGATGAAAAAAACGTGATGTCAGCTGTATCTAAGGCAATGTACATCATATATTACAAGAGACATCCAAAGTGGGAGGATAAGGCTTCTCCGGACAGGCTGGTCTCACATTTTGATGAGCTTTCTTCTCTCACCTTTGAGAAGGCGACAAAGAAGGGCACAAAAACTCTTGATCTTAAAAAAGAAGTCACTCAATTTAAGAGCGGTTTCTTTGATGAGCGCTTTTTTGAAGAGCATCCCTGTTTTGACAATACAGGGGAATTCCTGACAGGAGAGGGTGATCCATATTTTACCGTCACTCTTTCTGCCGGAAGCAATAACAATATAAGGCCGGAGGCCTTCTTTGAAGTGCTGCTATACTCTCTGACAGGTGAGTATTTTACCATAGTCACTGAGGGGAACGGCACGGGAGATCTTGCGATACACAGGGTGGATCTGTTTTTTGAATAATATCTTGATTTTTTACATTCCATCCTTTATACTACAAATGTAAAACTATAGTTTTATAGTTCGCATGGAGGCGGATGTAGATTCGGAAGGCTTTGCCTTCCTTGTATCAAAGGAGTGATCAATATGGCATTTACGATCAATTCAATGGCTCAGTCCGGTACAGGCTTTAATTCCCTTTTTGGAGTTTCAAATTCAAATAATTCCGGGAATGGTATCTATTCTCTTCTCGGGGATTATTCCTCTATCAAGAGCGGATCATACGGAAAACTTGTTTCAAAGTATCTTTCCGAGTCTGATGACAGCAGTTCAAAGAAGTCTTCAACCATCAATGATACGAAGAAAAAGACTTCAAGTGATACCTTAAAGCCCAATGCCGCATATACAGCGCTTAATGACACAAAGTCCCTTCAGTCTTCGATCAAGGCTCTTTCCGATGAGGAACTTTACAAGGAGGGGGCTGATGCAGATAAACTTTACGATAAGGCAAAGTCCTTTGTGAATGATTATAATGACCTCATCGATTCGGCGAAGAGCTCAAATATCAGCGGACTCAAGACGAATGTGAACTCGATAGTATCAAGGACCGCTGCAGAGAAGGAGAATCTTAAGAATATCGGTATCACCGTGAATTCTGACGATACACTTTCCATAGACAAGGATAAGTTCAATGCTGCAGACAAGGATGATGTGAAGAAACTCCTCGGGCAGACAGGCGGCTATGCTTCAATGGTAGGCGTGAATGCCAACGGCGCTGAGTATTATGCTCAGGCAGCGGCTTCCTCCGGCAGCCTTTACGGAAGTTCAGGATCATACAGCTACGGAAGCTTCGGCTCTTCATTTTCGGTTTATTCATGAAAATTCTTATGCTATAATCTTCTCCGGCGGTTTTAAGACCGTCGGAGTTTTTTTAATTTAAGGAGGATTTTCATTTGGAGCTTAAGTCTTTATCAAAGGTTCTTTCGGGTAATTCTTACCCCGGAAGAGGAATAGTCCTTGGAATGTCTGAGGACAAACAGTTTGCTGTTGCTGCCTATTTCATAATGGGACGGAGCACAAATTCAAGGAACAGGATATTCGTTACCGATGGAGAGGGACTTCGTACCCAGGCTCATGATCCTTCAAAGATGGAGGATCCCAGCCTCATCATCTATTCACCTGTAAGGGTGCTCGACAATTACACCATCATCACGAACGGTGACCAGACAGATACCATCTATGAAGGTATGAAGGCCGGAAAATGCTTCATGGGATCTCAGGAGGAAAGGACCTTCGAGCCCGATTCGCCCAATTATACCCCTCGTATTTCAGGGCTTATGCATGTCGAAAACGGTAAGTACGACTACCGTCTCTCAATCTTAAAGACAGACGAGGGACGTCCCGAATGTACGGTGAGACAGCTGTTTGCCTACGATACTCCCTTCCCCGGTGAGGGCAGATTCTTACATACTTATTCAGGAGACGGGAATCCGCTCCCTTCATTTTCCGGAGAGCCGGAGAGGGTTGATATAAAGGGAAATCTTGATGATTTCACGGACATGATCTGGAACTCCCTGAACCATGATAATAAGGTCTCGTTATTTACAAGGTTTATCGAGATCGCCACAGGAAAGGTTGAGACAAGGATAGTAAACATAAACGCGTAAAGAAAGGAGATAAAATGCAGGAGATAGAACTTAAATATGGCTGCAACCCCAACCAGAAGCCTTCAAGGATCTTTATTGAGGGAAGAGATCTTCCGGTAAAGGTCTTAAACGGCCGTCCGGGCTACATAAATTTTCTTGACGCTTTAAACGGCTGGCAGCTTGTAAAGGAGCTTAAAATCGCTACAGGCCTTCCTGCGGCAACCTCCTTCAAGCATGTCTCCCCTGCGGGAGCCGCAGTAGGTGTTCCGCTTTCAGATGTTGAAAAGAAGATATACTGGGTCGATGACCTTGATTTTGAGCTTTCTCCGTTGGCGAATGCTTATGCAAGGGCACGCGGGGCAGATCGTATGTCTTCCTTTGGGGATTTTATCTCACTTTCCGATACCTGTGATGTTTCAACAGCTAAGCTGATAAAACCCGAGGTTTCGGACGGGATCATTGCTCCCGGGTATGAGCCCGAAGCCCTTGAAATATTGAAGGGAAAGAAAAAGGGGGCCTATGCCATAATAGAGATAGACCCTTCTTATGTTCCTGAGCCTCTTGAGAGGAAGCAGGTATTCGGAATTACCTTTGAGCAGGGAAGAAACGAACTTTCCATAGGTCCCGATTTCTTTTCGGATGTGGTCACAAAGAATAAAGATCTTCCGGATGAAGCAAAGCGCGACCTTGCGGTCTCAATGATCACACTGAAATATACCCAGTCAAACTCAGTTTGCTTCGTAAAAGGCGGACAGGCAATCGGCATCGGTGCCGGTCAGCAGTCAAGGGTTCACTGTACACGGCTCGCGGGCTCAAAGGCTGATAACTGGTATTTAAGACAGAGTGAAAAGGTACTTAATCTGCCTTTCAAGGAGGGCGTAAAGCGTCCTGAGAGGGACAATGCCATTGACTATTATATCGGCGCAGATGATGAAGATATACTGAAGGATGGTGTTTGGCAGACTGTATTTTCAAAGAAGCCCGAAAGGTTTACGGCAGAAGAAAAGAGAGCCTGGCTTGATACCATGAGCGGGGTCTCCCTTGGTTCTGACGCGTTCTTCCCCTTTGCGGACAATATCGACCGCGCGGCAAAGAGCGGCGTAAAGTACGTGGCCGAGCCCGGAGGATCAGTGCGGGATGACCTCGTGATAAAGGCCTGTGATGATTACGGTATGGTGATGGCATTTACCGGTATAAGGCTGTTCCATCATTAAGCCATTATTCATAAAGCTCAAATTTCCGGGAGGACTCTATTTTATAGGTCCTTCCGGTTTTTTTTGTGAGCAGGACCCTGTATATGTCATAAGAAAGACAGTCCTTTTTTAAAAGCCTCTCTGCTTCCGGTGAAAACTCTTTTTTTTCGGAAAGGGAGGCAAAGTGAGGAATTCTTATGTCCTTAAGAAGATCCACGGCTTTCTTTTTCATTGAAAGGATATGAACATAGGGGGCGAAGCCTACGTTTTTCAGCGCAGTCTCATCCTCTTTTTTTATGTCCAGGAGAATGTGGATAAGACAGCGTGAAACTCTTGAGAGCGTGACATTTTTTGTCTTAATAAGCTTTGCAAAGCTTGAAAATGAAAAATACTCGCTTCTTTTTGACAATATCCTGTTTGAAAGATCCTCTGAGATATCCGAAAAAACCGTGAAGTCATCATATGAAAAGAGCTTCAGATGAAGGAGAGAGGATATCTCGTCTTCAAATATAAGCTCTCTCTTATCAAATTTTTCTTCAAGAAGCGCCGCTGACTCAAATGGAAGCTGGGAGAGGGCTGAGGCGATATTGTTTTCTTTTAAGGCCGTCCTTATGGAAAGTGAGGAGGAAAAGCCGAAAGGGTCTATCAGCTTAAACGCGTGTCCCTTTCCCGTGCGTTTTACGGCATGGAAGCTTATTTTTCTGTCCTTACAGGCCTTAATATACATAAGCCCAAGCATATTGTTCGGACTGTCAAGAAGAGATGCGTCAGTATCCGTATTTTCAAGCGCCCTTTTCATGGAAAGCGGGTAAGAAAGTCCGTTTTTCTGAGACTCTTTAAGTTCCTCTTTAAAATCATCGGATTCATCCGAAAGAAGCTCTGCGATATCGGAAAACATTTTTGCGTCGGCATCTTCAGCGCCAAAGACTATGTCTGTCGCTCCGAGAGAATAAGCGAGAGCTACGCCTGTCTTTCCGAAGTTTTCGGCACTTGAGGTTGAAGCGACGACGGGAAGCTCTGCACAAAGATCTGCTCCGCACGCTATTGCTGCCTTTGCCCGGTCGTACTTGTCCATTATCGCGGGTATACCGCGCTGGGTGAAGCAACCGCTCATTATTATGATGAGGATATCTGCCTTAAGATTTCCTCTTGCAAAATCCATCAGATACTTATGCCCAAGGTGGAGAGGATTAAATTCCGAGATAATAGCTGCGATCCTTTGTTCCATGAACTATTGCTCTCCTTTTTATACTTGCCCAAAAAAAAATCATTAACTATAATAACGCAGGATAATAAATGGCGAAAGCCGAAATGATAAGAATAAGGAGAGGAGATAGAGATGAACGTTCTCGTAATAAACTGCGGAAGCTCGTCACTCAAGTATCAGGTCATAGATTCCGTTTCCGAGCAGGTACTCGCAAAGGGCCTCTGTGAGAGGATCGGGATTGACGGAAGGCTCACATACCAGAAGGCGGGATCGGAAAAAGAGATCACCGACAAACCCATGCCTACCCATAAGGAAGCTATAAGCCTTGTGCTTTCAGCCCTTACAAATGACAAGACGGGTGCGCTTAAGAACCTTTCCGAAATAGGAGCGGTAGGACACAGGATAGTACATGGCGGCGAGAGATTCACGAAGTCCTGCGTCATAGATGACGAGGTCTTAAAGGGAGTTGAGGAAGTTTCCGATCTTGCTCCCCTTCACAATCCTGCGAATATCATCGGTATAAACGCCTGCAGGGAACTTATGCCAAACACACCTATGGTAGGCGTCTTTGACACCGCATTCCATCAGACAATGCCTGAAAAGGCCTATATGTATGGCCTTCCTTATTCATATTATGAAAACTACAAGGTAAGGAAATACGGCTTTCACGGAACCAGCCACTCTTTTGTTTCAAAAAGGGCAGCGGAGTTAGAGGGAAAGGCCTATGAACAGGTGAAGACCATAGTCTGCCATCTGGGAAACGGTGCCTCGATCTGTGCTGTCAAGAACGGAAAGTCGGTAGACACCAGTATGGGGCTTTCTCCGCTTGAGGGGCTAATCATGGGAACACGTTCCGGAGATATCGACCCTTCAGTCATCGAGTTCATTGCAAAGAAGGAGGATCTTTCCATATCGGATGTACTCACTATCCTGAACAAGAAGTCAGGTGTGGAGGGGATCTCGGGCGTATCCTCGGATTTCCGTGACCTTGTCGCTGCCGAAGGAAAGGGAAATAAAAGAGCCTCCCTTGCTCTTTCAATGTTTTCCTACTCAGTCGCAAAGTACATCGGAAGCTATGCCGCTGCCATGAATGGCGTTGACGTGATCGCTTTTACCGCCGGGATAGGAGAGAATACACCCTCTGTCCGTGAAGATGTCTGCGGTTATCTTGGTTTCATGGGAGTGGATATTGACGAAAAAGTAAATGTAAATATTCACGGCGAGGAAAAGCTCATATCCTCTGCCGCTTCAAAGGTGAAGGTCTATGTCATCCCGACAAATGAGGAACTTGCGATAGCCCGTGAAACTGTAGCTCTGGTGGGTTGATTTTTTTGAGTTGACAACGTCGGACGGGGTTTATATAATACCACATGTTGTGTTTTCACAAGAATAAAAGGAGGTGAACGGGATGTCGATCTGCCCTAAGAATAAATCATCAAAGGGACACCGTGATCAGAGAAGAGCGAACTGGAAGATGACAGCTCCTACTCTCGTAAAATGCTCAAACTGCGGAAAGCTCATGATGCCGCACAGAGTATGCAAGAACTGCGGTTCCTACAACAAGAGAGAGATCATTACCAAAGACTGATGTTTTTTGCGCAAAGCGCGACAGTTTTTGAACGATCTGACTTTGAAAAAGTTGATTTTTCATGCTCCGCGCTCATTGTCTGTTGCGGAGCAGTTTTTTTATATTTACGGTTTTTATGGAACGTACAATAGTTGCGGTCGATTGCATGGGCGGAGACAATGCTCCACTTGAGTTAGTAAAGGGAGCAGTGGATGCCCTAAGTAAAGGCGATCTTTTAGATGTCATATTACTCGGAGATGAAGGGAAGATCAATGAGATCCTTTCCTCCCTTTCCTATGACAAAGAAAGGCTTTCCGTCGTTCATACGACTGAGGTGATCGAAACAGCCGAGCCTCCCGTAAAGGCGATAAACCACAAAAAGGATTCCTCCATGGTTAGAGGTCTTTCTCTCGTAAAAGAGGGAAAGGCTCACGCATTCGTATCTGCCGGTAATTCCGGCGCGCTTCTCGTTGGAGGACAGGCTATAGTCGGAAGACTTCCGGGTGTGAAGAGAGCGCCTTTCGCTGCCATGATACCAACTGAAAAGGGGGTATCCCTTCTGGTCGACTCCGGGGCGAACGTTGACGTAAGACCTGAGATGCTTTTATCCTTTGCAAAGATGGGTTCTGTCTATATGAAAGGTGTTATGGACATAGCATCTCCTACTGTCGGGATCGTAAACATCGGCGCTGAAGAGGAAAAGGGCAATGCCCTTGTAAAGGAGACCTTTCCTCTTTTAAAAGCGGAAAAAAGCATTAATTTCATAGGCTCTGTTGAGGCAAGGGATATAGCTTCAGGTGCCTGTGATGTGATAGTATGTGACGCATTCGTAGGGAATGTGGTGCTCAAGATGTACGAAGGTGTTGCGAAGGCAATGCTTTCCGCCATCAAAAAAGGCTTTAAATCAAGCTTCAAAAGTAAACTTGGCGCGGCTCTGGCGTTGCCCTCCCTTAAGAAGACATTGAAGAACTATGATGTTACAAGATACGGAGGTGCCCCTCTGCTTGGTATAAACGGACTCGTTGTAAAGACTCACGGGAGCGCGAAGGCAGTTGAGGTCAGAAATACCGTTCTTCAATGCGTGACTTTCAGGGAAAATGATGTGAAGGACTCTATCGCAGAGATCCTAAAGGAGGTTTGAGGATGGAACTTGATCTTTTAAAGAAAGTAATAGCAGAGGTATTGAACGTAGACCCGGAGGAGATAACACCGGACACGACTTTTATAGATGATCTCGGGGCTGATTCCCTCGATCTTTTCCAGATAATAATGGGTGTCGAGGAGGAACTTGGCATAGAGGTTGACACGAACGAGGCCGAGAACATAAAGACAGTCGGAGACGCGGCTGAGCTTATCAAAAAAACAAAGGGCGAATAATACGAAAACCAAAAACAGTTTATGAAAAAAACCCTGCTTAAGGGCTTTTTTCATTATATGAAGAGGTTGTCTTGAACAGTCTTTCGATGCTTGAAAAAGAAATAGGATATGTTTTTAAGGACAAAGATCTCCTTATAAACGCATTGACACACAGCTCCTATGCTAATGAAAACAATCTCCCGGAAAGCTCTGATAATGAACGGCTTGAGTTTTTGGGTGATGCTGTGTTAGAGCTCTTTTCAAGCGATTTTCTCTACCGGAATTATAAAAAACTAAAGGAAGGGGAGCTTTCAAAGCTTAGAGCATCGCTGGTCTGTGAAATGGCCCTTTCCGATATCGCAAAGAAGATCTCTCTGGGAAAACACATAAGGCTTTCGGCCGGTGAGGAAAAGACAGGGGGAAGGGAGCGTAATTCCATACTTTCAGACGCTCTTGAGGCCGTGATCGGCGCCATTTATCTTGACGGCGGGAATGAACCGGTGAAAGCCTTCATAGAGGGTGTGGTGCTTACGGATATCGAAAGCAGAAGACTGTTCTATGACGCAAAGACTATCCTCCAGGAGAGGGTCCAGTCAAAAGGAATGAAGCTCCACTATGAAGAAGTGGGAGAATCAGGTCCAGAGCACAGAAAAACTTTTGTGATGAAGGCCATGATAGGCGAAAAAGTGATAGGGCAGGGAGAAGGTCCGTCGAAGAAGGCTGCGGAGCAGGAGGCAGCTTACAAGGGCTTGCTTCTTCTTGCAAAGGAAGACAAAAATGTATCTTAAAAGCATAGAAATGCAGGGCTTTAAGTCCTTCGCAAACCGCATGGTGCTGTCTTTTGAAAATGGCATCACCGGAATAGTAGGTCCCAACGGCAGCGGAAAATCAAATATTGCTGACGCGGTAAGATGGGTTCTTGGTGAGCAGAGCGCAAAGGAGCTGCGCGGCGCATCCATGACCGATGTTATCTTTGAGGGAACCGAGACAAGACGTGCTCTTTCAAGTGCTTATGTCGCGATCACAATAGACAATTCAGATCATACCCTCCCTATAGAATATGATGAAGTCACCGTTTCACGCAGGGTCTACAGATCCGGTGAGAGCGAATACATGATCAATGGCTCTAACGTCAGGCTTAAGGACATAAACGAATTGTTCTATGATACGGGTATCGGAAAAGAAGGTTATTCCATCATAGGACAGGGGCAGATAGAGACCATTCTTTCCGGACGCCCCGAGGAAAAAAGAGAACTGATAGACGAGGCCGTCGGTATCGTAAAGTATAAGAGGAGAAAGACAGAGGCTGAAAAGAAGCTTCTTCAGGAGCATGATGACCTGACCCGTATAAACGACATCCTTTCAGAGCTTGAAAAGCAGGTAGGTCCCTTAAAGGAGCAGTCGGAAAACGCAAAGAAATATCTTTTGAAAAAGGAAGAGCTGAAAAAGCTTGATGTAAATCTTTTCCTTATGCAAAAGAAGGAGTGTGACGAAGAAAGAAAGTCGATAGACACCGCTCTTGAGAACACCGAAAAGGAGCTTTCCGATGCAAATTCTGAGAACGATAGAATACAAAAGCTCTTTGAAGAAGCGGATGAAAAGATAAAAAGACTGGATCTTGAGATAGAAGAACTTCGGCAGAAGAAGGAAGATAGCATCACAAAAAGGGCGGCTCTTAATCAGAATCTTTCCGTTCTGAAGGAAAGAGTCAGGGCCTATGAGGAAAAAGAGTCAGGCTTTGAGGACAGGCTCTTACTCATCAAAAAAGAGATCGAAGAAAAGAAGACGGCTCTTTCCGATAAGGAAAAGGAGGAGCAGGAACTTACAAACGCCCTTCTTGAAGTAGAAGAAAGACTTTCTAAGATAACAGCTGATTATCAGGCTCTTGAAGATGAGATCAAAGAAAAGAACAAAAAGATCGACGAGAACAAGAATGAGATAGTAAGGATATTAAATGAAAGAGCAGATATAAAGTCAAAGACCGAATCTAACAAGACTCTCTTATCCCAATTCTCCATCAGAAAATCAAGTTTCTCAAAGAGGCTCCTCCTGAAGAAGACGGTTGAGGAGGAAAAGAACAAAGAAGTATCTTCTCTTAAGGAAAAGTACGAGGAGCTTGAAAAAGCGCTTTCTTCCCTTGAAGAGTCAAAGAAGGCTATCAGTGATAAGCAACGCTCTTGGGAGGAAAAGAAGAAGGCAGCAAATGATGAACTGATAGCAAGCAAAAATGAGATCCTTCGGATCGAATCAGCCCTTGAAACACTTTCAAATTACGCTGAACGTTATGAGGGCTTCGGAAACGCCATAAAGAGCGTGATGGACAGGAAAGACAGTAAGCCCGGCATCATCGGGACTGTTTCCGATCTCATTACATCTGAAAAGAAATATGAAAACGCCATAGAGACGGCTCTTGGCGGAAATATAAGAAATGTGGTGACGAAGGACGAGGAAGCCGCAAAGAGGGAGATAACCTTTCTTAAGGAGAACAGGCTTGGCCGCGTTACATTTCTCCCGCTTTCAAATGTGAAGGAGCACAGGCTTCCGGATGAGGATGCTCTCTCGGAAAAAGGCGTTCTCGGCCGGGCATCTGACCTTGTAAAAATAAAGGATGAATACAGGATCATAGCAGAAAACCTTCTCGGAGGCTTTCTTGTCTGTGATAATATGGAAAGTGCCCTTTCGATACAGAGAAAGTACAGACAGAATCTTCGGATCGTGACTCTTGAAGGAGAGCTGCTTTCACCCGGAGGCTCAATAACCGGAGGTGCCTTCAAGAAGAATGCAGGACTTCTTGGAAGAAACAGGGAGATAGAAGAGCTTCAAAAGAAAAAAGAAGCGCTTTTAAAAGAGACCGGTGAAAAAAAGAAGAGAATAGAAGAGATAGAGACTGCAGAGGCTCTGCTTCTTGACGACATGACCGAAAACGAAGATAAACTTTCAGAGCTCATGATCTCTCACAATACCGCAAAGATAAATTACGAGACAGCGATCGAAAAAATTAAGGAGGATGAGAAAAGCCTTTCCGAGATCGAGGACGAGATCAGTGATGCGGATTCACAGATGAAGGCCATAGAAGAGGCGGTGAAGGAATCCGCCGTTCTCATGGAAGAATCTATACTTGCTGAAAAGGATCTTAACAAGAAGATTGAAGAACTAAAAACGTCTCTTGATGAGAAGACCTATTTGGAATCAACCTCTGCCCGTACTATGTCTGAAGTTCAGGTTGAGGCGGAATCCGCGAGACAGAAAAAGGACTTTGCCCTGAGAGAAAAGGAAAGGCTTGCTTCTGAACTTTCTGATTCAGAAAAGAGTCTGAATGACCTCATCGCGGAAAAGGAAAATAGCAAAAATGATACCGAAAAGCTTGCTCTTGAGATAAAGCAGGCAGAGGAAGTCCTCTTACTTTCCAATGATGATGAAAAGACCTTTGAGGAAGGGCGTCAGGAAAAGATCAGGGAAAGAGAAGAGTGTGACGCAAACTACAGGGATTCCATCAAGGAAAAAGAGGAAGCTTCTAAGAAGATATTCAATCTTGAGAAAGAGCTGCAGCGTCTTTCCGACAAAAAGGAAAAGATCGAAGAGAAGATGACCTTCAGGACAGATAATCTTTGGCAGGAATATGAACTCGCACCCCATGATGCCTTATCATTCCTTGATGAGAGTCTGAAGGACAGTGATAAGGTATCACGTGATATTAATAGTCTTAAAAACGAGATCCGTTCGATGGGAAATGTAAATGTAAACGCCATCGAGGACTACAAGGAAGTCTCGGAAAGATACGAATTTTTGAAGGGGCAGCATGACGACCTGATAGAAGCGGAGGAATCCCTTACAAAGATAATAAATGAGCTTACCGAGGGAATGAAGGAAAGGTTTGAAAAGGGCTTTGCCGACATCAAAAAGGAATTTGACAGGGTGTTCAAGGTCCTGTTCGGAGGCGGAAAGGCAGAGCTTTCCCTTACTGACGAAGAAAACCTTCTTGAGAGCGGTATCAG
>OMRF01000122.1 GCA_900313435.1 uncultured Lachnospiraceae bacterium
AGAAGGGCGAATATCTGCATGGCAACATGTATTTTATCAACTATTTTTTGCAGCTCGTCATTGCTTTTTCTTCAATGTGGCTTTTGTGGAAACACCGGAAGCAGCTGGAAACAAGGCAGAAACTGGCAATCTGGGCATTTGCGATCCTTGTGATCGGAGGATTTTTCCTTCAGGTGGTCTTATTTCCGAAGACGCTGCTCACGTCCTACATGACCTCCATTGCCACGATGGTGCTTCTGTTCATCATTGAGACACCGGATTATGAAAAACTCGATCATACTATGAAGGAACTTGAGGAGCAGAGAGAGCTCGCGGAAGTGGCAAACAATGCCAAGAGCAACTTCCTTGCCAATATGTCCCATGAGATCCGCACACCTATGAACGCGATCCTTGGAATGGACGAGCTCATACTTCGTGAAAACGAGGATCCGAATACCCGGAAATATGCCACCAACATATACAGTGCCGGGAAAACACTTCTCTCCATCATCAATGATATTCTGGATCTTTCAAAGATCGAGTCCGGTAAGATGGAGCTGGTGCCCGTAGATTATGATGTGGCATCGGTTCTGAGCGATATTGTGAACATGACTATGCCAAAGGCCAAAGAGAAAGGGCTTGCCTATCATTTCACGGTGGATCCGGATATTCCGTCCGTACTGTCCGGTGATGAGATCAGGGTGCGGCAGATAATACTCAATATCACCAATAATGCGATCAAGTATACTGATGAAGGCAGTGTCTCCATCGTGGTAATGTTTAACAGAAAGGAAGACAGGCTGATCGTGCAGGTATCGGATACCGGCATAGGTATCAGGAAGGAAGACATGAATAAGCTGTTTTCCTCATTTCAGAGACTTGATGAGACCAGGAACAGAAATGTGGAAGGAACCGGTCTGGGACTCAATATAACAAGGCAGCTGGCGGAAATGATGGGCGGCGGTATCATTGTGGAAAGCGAGTACGGAAAGGGCTCTGTGTTCACGGTAGATATCCGCCAAAGGGTGGTGAATGATACGCCCATAGGTGATTATAATGCACGCCTCGAAAAAGCAAGCCTGCAGAAGGAGGACTTCAGGGCATCTCTTGTTGCGCCTAGCGCAAGGATCCTGATCGTGGATGACAATGAGATGAATCTGGATGTCATAACGGGATTGCTTCAGGATACGAGGATCAGGACCAGAGTTGCACTGTCCGGCCGTGATTGCATTGAGATGCTCCGAAAGGACAGCTATGATCTTGTATTTCTGGATCAGATGATGCCCGGGTTGTCCGGCGTACAGACCCTTGAACTCATCAGAAAAGAAGGTCTTGCGGAAGGGACGCCGATCATCGTTCTCACCGCAGACGCCATCATGGGAGCAAGGGAAGGCTATTTAAAGGAAGGGTTCAGCGATTATCTAGCAAAACCCGTATCCTATAGCGAGATGGAAGCGCTTCTTTATAAATACCTTGATCCGTCCCTGATCTTAAGCGAGAAGCAGCTTAGAGATCGGGAAATGGAAAAAGAAGACCTTCCTCTTGTTCTTGTTATTGACGAGTCTTCCGAGAAGCTGAAAAGCTTTAAAGAACTGTTCGCCGGAAGATATAAAGGTGTATTCGTAAAGGATGAAGCAAGCGCGGAAAAGTTTTTGTCTAAGCATAAGGTGGAATTTGTTGTCAAGGGATCGCCCCGGATAAGCGGATAGTTATTTTGATGGTGTTCCATGTTGTTGAGCGCATAGAAATAGGGTAATATAATAAACAGGGATTTATCCTTTTTTTGGGGGCTTATAAGGAGGTACTCAGATGTTTGGAAAAAAAGATCCGCAGATTGAACAGTTAGAAAAAGAGAATGCATCTCTTCGCGAAGATCTTTCACGGGCGAAGTATGAAGCCGACAAGACTTTTCGGATGCTTGAATCGATCAACAACTCAACGCATCTGTCGGTATGGATCGTGTATTTTGATGAGCAGGGCAATCAGGCAAGCATCAGATTTACTGACGAGATGAGAAGGTGTCTCGGATATTCCAAAAATGAACTTGAGGATACTGTAGAATCCCTGGCCCGGATCATACATCCTGATGATAATGAACGTGTTTTTGCTGCATATGGAGCAGCAATAGCCGACAAAAATGCGAAATATGATGTGGATTACAGACTGCTGATGAAAAGCGGCGAATATAAGCTTTGCCATGCCGCCGGCGAAGTGGTGAGAAGAGCTAACGGCACACCTGAGTTTTTCATCGGAACATTTACGGATATCCAGGAACAGTATGACACCCGCGTGAGACTTGAGCATAACGACAGGAGACAGGGCGCTGTTGAGCGGATGATGCTTGAAGGAAGCTGGAGCATGGATCTTACGAGATACAAGATCGATGATCCTGATTCTCCCATGGTGTTTTCGGATCAGTTTAAGAAGATCCTTGGATTCTCCAATCCATCTGAATTTCCGGATGTCATGAATTCGTGGATCACAAGGATCCATCCCGATGATGTGCCGTCAGCTTCAGCGGCCATGGGCAAACAGTTATCCGATCCTTCAGGAAAAACCGTATTTGATATGGAATACAGGATGAGACATAAGGATGGTGAGTACAGATGGGTAAGGGCATCCAGTACGGTGGTATGGTCAAGTGATAAGACCACACCTCTTATGGCAGCCGGAACCATTCTGGATATAACCGAACAAAAGAAGAATCAGCTTCGATTCAAAGAGGAGATGGCTCCCAATATTGAATCATTAAGAGACGGTATAACAGGAATTTCAAAGACTGTCGAGACGGCTGCAAGTCAGATGAGGGATGTGGCCGATAAACAGGCTATAGTTTCTGAGTCAGCGAAATCTATCGAAAAAGCAGTGGATTCCTCCATGGAAATAATCAGCAGTATTCAGGCTATTGCTGATCAGACGAATCTTCTGTCTCTTAATGCAAGCATTGAGGCAGCAAGAGCCGGTGAGGCGGGAAGAGGCTTTGCGGTTGTCGCAACGGAAGTATCCAATCTGTCCAACTCTACAAAGGAAACAACGCAGAATATTTCCGGCATACTGAATAACATGAATGAAGCCGTAAAAGATATCCTGGTAAAGATCGACGAGATCAGCAAGAGCGTATCGGCTGAGAATGAGGAAATGAGCGGGATAGATGCTACCGTAGAGAAGCTTCATGTTGCTGCGGATGAAATAGCCGAAATGGCTGCGCATCTCTATAAATAAGAAACGTTGGAGGCAGGACGATTGAGAAGAAGCGCATCGGCCGTTGTTTTATTATCACTGATCCTTGTGAGTCTGACGGGATGTGGTAATACTGCAAAGACTGATGCGCTTCAGTTGTCCGTTTCAAATACATCGTCATCATCTTCGAAGACATCATCGTCTTCTTCGCAG
>OMRF01000124.1 GCA_900313435.1 uncultured Lachnospiraceae bacterium
AAACTCTGCGGCGAAGAACGACACCTCATCGCCTTCCTTCCAGTTCGAAAATACCGGTGTGGTAGACGGGACGGGAACCCTTGAAGAAATAGCGACATCTCTAAGGGCACTCTTCTCTATGATACCCGGTTCAGACCGTGAGGGCGGAAGAATGGATGATCCCGAGGATGATCTGAACCGCGCGGCATCCGGGATATCTGAGAAAAGGAGTGATATCAGGGCATTCGCTACTGAGATCGCCGACAGGAACCTGTTCTCTGAGACAAAGGCAGGGTTTGCGCCTAATGCCGTAACCGGCTTCATTAAGCTCGGTGGACAGACCGTAGGCGTCGCCGGAATTTCCGCTGACAAGGACGGAAATTATCCTATATGCGCAAACGGGGCTGAGAAGATCGCGGATTTCGTGAACTTCTGCGACAGCTTCGGTATCCCGGTCCTTTCCCTTGTAAACTGTGACGGTTTCAAGAGAACCGAGGAAAACGAAAAGAATCTCCCCGGCGCACTTGCATCACTTTCCTATGCCTTCGCACAGTCTGCAGTTCCGAAGGTTACAGTCCTTCTCAACAAGGCTTACGGCACCGGCTATCTTTTCTTCAGTTCGAAGAGCACGGGAGCCGATGTGGTTTATGCTTATGAGGATACGGACATCGCGTCCATGGATCCTTCAAAGGCCGGCTCTCTTGTTTCCGAGGAGCTTGGAACTGACTCTGCAAAGGCTACAGCGGAATTTTCCGAAAAGCAGTGCGGAGCAAAGAATGCGGCACGGCATGGCTATGTAGACAGGATACTTGAGTTTGTCGACACAAGGAAATATTTGATCGCGGCATTTGATATGCTCGCGACGAAGGAAGAGTTTTAATCGGGAGGGAAAATGAAAAAGATAATAATCACGCTTCTCTCCCTTGTTATGGTCTTCACCTTCTGCGCATGCGGATCGACCGCTCAGGGGGATGAACAGTACGGTGATTACACTGTAGCGGATCTGCAGGAAGAAGCGGAAAGGCTTGCATCGACTGTACTTGCCCTGCCGGCTGATCAGGCAGCTCTACTTTCTGAGCAATATGCAAAGCAGTCCCAGGTCACTTCAGGGGTGGAAGCGGAGCAGTACAAGATCTTTTCCGTACTGATCAGCGATTGGGCGAAGGCTGAGCCGGAGCTTGGCGAATTCTTAGGCTTTTCGGATTTTTCAGTTGACAAGACGGGAAAGAGCCTGACCACGACTCTCACCATGACCTTTACGGAAAGAGACGCGAAGATCCTTACCACATACAAGACCTACAACATGCAGATCTCAAGTGTCAATATCAATCCGGTCTATACGCTTGGCGAGACTATGCAAAAGGCCGGACTCAACACCGTGATGGGACTTTGCATCGTCTTTACAGTACTTGTATTGATATCCCTTATAATCTCTTCGTTCAAACTCATAAATAAGGCTCAGAAGAAGAGCGAGGAGAAGAAGAAAGCGGCAGAAAAGGAAAAGCAGGAAGCTCCTGGTTCCCCTGCTCCTGTTGCTCCCGCCGCATCTTCAGGAAATGATGAAGAGATAGCGGCAGCCATAGCTGCAGCGATATGTGCGGCCGAAGAGACAGGGATCCCCACGGATTCGCTGGTCGTCAGGTCCGTTGTCAGAAGATATTAATTTTTAGATTAAAATAAAGGAGAAGGAAGATGAAGAATTATACTGTTACCGTAAACGGAACGGCATATGACGTTACTGTTGAAGAAAAAGGAGGCTCGGGTTTTGCAAGCGCTCCTGCCGCTGCACCGAAGGCAGCCGCAAGCGCACCCAAGGCAGCTGCTGCTCCTGCAGGCGGCGCAGGTTCCGTAAAGATAGAAGCAGGTGCCAGCGGAAAGGTCTTCAAGATCGAGAAGAAGCCCGGCGATGCAGTGAAGAAGGGCGATACCGTTCTTGTTCTTGAGGTCATGAAGATGGAGACGCCGGTTGTCGCTCCTCAGGACGGAACCGTTCGTTCTATAGACGTTACCGAAGGAAAGCCCGTAGAAGCCGGCGACCTTCTCGCTACAATGGATTGAAGATCCGGTTTCTAAAGGAGTATGAAAAGTGAGTTATGTAGCTGAAACTCTGGATAATCTATTTCACCAGACAGCCTTTGCCAACCTTACGGTAGGAAACTTTATAATGATCGGGGTGGCCCTGGTCTTTCTCTATCTTGCCATCAAGAAGGGTTATGAACCGCTGCTTCTGGTACCGATAGCATTCGGAATGCTTCTCGTTAATATCTATCCCGGCATTATAGCCTCACCCGCGGAAACGGGAGGAGCCGGTGGACTTCTTTACTACTTCTTCCAGCTGGATGAGTGGTCGATCCTTCCTTCACTCATCTTCCTTGGAGTAGGAGCGATGACGGACTTTGGACCCCTTATCGCAAATCCCATAAGCTTCCTCATGGGAGCCGCGGCGCAGCTCGGTATCTTCCTTGCGTATCTGCTTGCGATATTGTTTGGGTTCAATGACGGAGCCGCGGCAGCGGTGTCCATCATAGGAGGGGCAGACGGACCGACGTCTATCTTCCTGGCAGGAAAGTTGGGGCAATCGTCCTTGATGGGGCCGATCGCGGTGGCCGCGTATTCATATATGTCACTCGTTCCCATCATCCAGCCTCCGATCATGAAGCTTTTCACGACGAAGGAAGAGCGTGCCATCAAGATGGCAAATCTCCGTCCCGTGTCAAAGCTCGAAAAGATCCTCTTCCCTATCATCGTTACTATCGTCGTATGTCTGATACTTCCGACAACGGCACCGCTGGTAGGTATGTTGATGCTTGGTAATCTCTTCAGGGAGAGCGGCGTTGTAAGACAGCTGCAGGAGACATCCTCCAACGCTCTCATGTACATCGTCGTCATACTGCTCGGTACATCAGTCGGAGCTTCCACTTCGGCCGAGGCCTTCCTGAACGTAAGCACCTTGAAGATCGTGGCTTTAGGTCTCATAGCCTTTGTATTCGGAACCGCGGGAGGCGTCCTCTTAGGAAAGCTCCTCTGCCATCTTACAAAGGGAAAGATCAATCCTCTGATAGGCTCCGCCGGAGTTTCCGCCGTGCCTATGGCAGCCCGGGTTTCGCAGAAGGTCGGGGCAGAGGCGGATCCCACAAACTTCCTTCTCATGCACGCCATGGGACCGAACGTTGCGGGTGTTATAGGAACGGCCGTCGCCGCAGGTGTGTTTATGGCCATATTCGGAGTCTGACCGCTTATTGAAGTCATTAGATAAAATAATTATTTAAGAGGAGAAACCATAATGGGTGTAAAGATCACAGAAACA
>OMRF01000125.1 GCA_900313435.1 uncultured Lachnospiraceae bacterium
AAGGAAGAAGAGGACGGAAAGAAAAAGAAGAAGGACAAGAAGGAAAAGAAGAAAAAGGGCAAGAAGGGCAAAGGCGAGGAAGGAGAAGAAGGCGAAGAGGGCGGCAAAGCCGACAAGAAGGCCGACAAGAAGAAGAAAGCCGAAGAAAAGAAGGCTGCGAAAAAAGCGGCGAAGGAAGCCGCAAAAGCAGCGGACGATTCTCCAGTAATCCCCAAGAAGGCCATAATCGTATTTGCCATATTCGGAATATCTGTTGCAGTGTTTGTGACTGTCCTTTCAAAGACCATAAACGCAAAACTCATGTTCCAAGCCGCTGAGCAGGCCTACAACAAGGGAGAATACAATGAGGCATACACGAAGTTCTCGGGACTTACGCTAAAAGGGGATGACACTCTCTATCTTGACAGGTCACGTATACTCGGAACGCTTGATCTTCATCTGAAGCAGTATGAGGTAGCGATGAAGTACGAGAAATACGATATGGCTCTTGATTCTTTGATCATAGGGATGGAGAGCTATGAGAAGAACAAGGATTATGCCGCCGAGCTTTTGATCACAGATGTTTATGACTCCTTCGGGAAGCGGATAGAGGAACAGCTTAAGGATCAGTTCACTCTTTCAAAAGAAGACGCTCATAATATCTACAATTCAAAGAGCAGGGTAGAATATTCTATCAAGATAAACAGGAAGTTAAGAGAGCTGAACCTCATTGACGATCCTTTTAAAGAGGAGGCTTCGGAGTAGGAATTGGGAGCAGGTCCAATGGAAAAGCAGGTAGCTGTCATTGACTATGATGCAGGAAACATCAAAAGTGTAGTCAAGGCTGTTCAGTATCTGGGTTTCAATGCCTTTGTCACAAGAAAGGAAAGCGAGATACTTTCCGCATCCCATGTCATCCTCCCGGGAGTCGGCTCCTTTGCTGACGCCATGGAACACCTTGTCTCATACGACCTTAAGGATCTCATCATGAAGATAAGAGAGCAGGGGAACCCGTTCCTCGGTATCTGTCTCGGACTTCAGATCCTTTTTGAGGACAGCGAGGAAAGCCCGGGAGTGAAGGGGCTTTCAATCCTTAAAGGGCATGTCAAAAGGCTAAAGGAAGCCGAGGGGCTTAAGGTTCCCAATATAGGCTGGAACTCCTGCTCCCTCATCAATTCAGGGAAACTTTTTTCCGGCATCAGCGGAGAACCCTTCTTTTATTTCGTGCATTCATATTATCTTTCAATGGATGATGAGACAAAGGTACGGGCGGTAATGGATTACGGCGGAATAAAGGTCCATGCGTCCATAGAGGATGATAATTTTTTTGCGTGTCAGTTTCATCCCGAAAAGAGCGGTGACACGGGTCTTCAAGTACTTTCAAATTTTCTTTCCCAAAAGTAAGGAAGTCTTATGTATACGAAAAGGATAATACCCTGTCTTGATGTGAAGGACGGAAGAGTCGTAAAGGGAGTGAATTTTGTCGACCTTATTGATGCCGGGGATCCGGTTCTGGTCGCGCGTGAATATGATAAGGCGGGCGCGGATGAAGTCGTATTCCTTGATATCACGGCGTCCAGTGATGGACGAAATACAGCAGTAGAGCTTGCGTCAAGGGTTGCCTCAGAGCTTTTCATCCCCTTTACCGTAGGGGGAGGGATAAGGAGTGTTGAGGATTTCAGGGCAATACTCAGGGAGGGCGCGGACAAGGTTTCCGTGAATTCTGCCGCTATCGAGAACCCTGCGCTTATTCAGGAAGCAGCGTACAAATTCGGAAGCCAGTGTGTGACCGTGGCGATTGATGCGAAGGCCTTTCCTGATGGTACTTTCCATGTGTTCAAATACGGCGGGCGCGTGGACACTGGGCTTGATGCCGTTTCATGGGCAAAGAAGGCAGAGTCGCTCGGTGCAGGCGAGATCCTGCTTACTTCAATGGATGGTGACGGAACAAAGGCAGGCTATGACCTTAAGCTTACGAAGGCTGTCACAGATGCCGTAATGATACCTGTCATCGCATCGGGAGGCGCGGGAAAGCCTTCCGACTTCCTCGACGTATTTAAGGAGACCGGCGCGGACGCTGCTCTTGCAGCTTCATTATTTCATTTCGGAGAGATAGAGATAATGGAGCTAAAAAAGTACCTTAAGGAAAACTCAATTTCAGTAAGGCTTTGATTTTGGACCCCCGGGACTGTCCCGGGGGTCCAAAAAATCACCTTGCTAAGGGCCATAACTTGTGCTATTATTTTTAAGCTTTTGTGCCGGGAAGGTCCCGGCATGTATGTAAAAAACACATGTCCGGATGTAAAGAACGGTGCTTTAAAAAGTCATTTTTTACAGAGGAAGGACATGGAAGAAAAACCGAAAGGAAGGTAAAAAAATGAGCGTACTTTCAATGAAGCAGCTTCTCGAAGCTGGTGTTCATTTCGGACATCAGACGAGAAGGTGGAACCCCAAGATGGCACCCTTCATCTTCACGGAGAGAAACGGTATCCACATTATCGATCTCCAGAAGAC
>OMRF01000153.1 GCA_900313435.1 uncultured Lachnospiraceae bacterium
CGGGTAAAGTTTTCAGAAAGCTTAAGGACCCTTACTGCCTCCTCTGGATCTTTTGCAGTTACTGCAAGCTTTACTATGGAAGCCCCGCTATCCTTCATGGAATAAAGGATCTCTTCCATTTCTTCATATGAAGGCGTCCCCGAGAAATCATGATACGAGATGAGTACCTTTGTACCGCTTTCCTTAAGCTCACGAACGAAGGAAGCCTTGTCACTTGCCTTATCAGCTGAAAGATCACGGAGCTGGACGTCTATGATCTTTGGTTTTTTTGTCGCTGCGGAAAGCTTAAGAAGTTGAAAATAATCTTCCCTGCTTCCCGAAAAAAAGCCTCCCTCATCCTTTGTCCTTACAGTAAAAAGGAGATTCTCAGGCGAAGATGAAAGAACCTCTTCAACCTTATCAAAAGCTTCGATATACGAAAAGCAGTCCGCCCTCCACTCGATAAGGTCTGCTCCTTTTTCTGAGAGCCTTTTGAAGGCAGAGATTATCCCGTCTTTACTTTTTTCCGTGACTGGTACCGCTATCAATGGTCTTTTCATACTTGCCATATCATTAATCCTCAAAAAGCCTTTCCCTTATGATATCAACGGGCATCTTCCTTCCCGTCCAGAGGAAGAAGGACTCTGCCCCCTGAAAGAGCAACATGAGTTTTCCATTCATGAAAGGTGCTCCTATACTTTCCGCATCCTTTAAAAATGTGGTCTTTTCGGGAGAATAAATAAGGTCGGCACAGAACAGATCTTTTCTTATATCCTCTTTCTTGATAAGAGTGCCGGGATCATCCCCCATCCCAACATTCGTTGCATTTATCAGAATATCACTCTTTTTTATCTCTTCTGAAAGAAACTTCTCATCTGAAAGATCAAAAACACTGCTTTTACAGGCGGTCCCCTCATTTACCCTGTTTGAAAGGGCAAGAGCTTTTTCAAAAGTCTGGCTCTTTCTTTGGAATATGCTTATCTCTTTTGCGCCTTCATGCGCCATCTCGGCTATCACTGCGGATGCGGCTCCGCCGGCTCCGAGAATGACTACATTCTTCCCCTTTATATCAAAGCCTTTGAAGAGAAGGCTTCCGGTAAAACCTTTTCCGTCTGTGGTCGTTCCTATGAGCCTTCCGTTTTCGTTTATTATCGTATTCACTGAAAGGGAAAGCTTAGAGACTTGAGATATCTCGTCAAGATAAGGCAGCACCACGTTCTTTAAGGGCATAGTGAGATTTGCCCCGCGGATATTAAGGAGCCTCATCGCCTTCATCGCCTCTTCTATCCCGTCCTTTTTTATGTCAAACGCAAGATAACAGTAATCAAGGCCGGTCTCGGAAAACGCCATATTATGCATGGCGGGCGAGAGAGAATGCCTGACTGGAGAGCCGAGAAGGCATACTAGATCAGTTTTTCCTGTAATATTATTCATACCGAAGAGCCTCTATCGGATTTAATCTCGCGGCCTTGTTCGCGGGGAAATAGCCGAAGAACAAGCCGACTGCCGATGAAACGCCAAGAGATATCACTATCCCGAGTATGGAAGGATCCGCCGGATAACCTAAGAAGTATGAGGCTACATTACCCATCACTATCCCAAGGCCAACTCCTATTATCCCGCCTATGAGGCAGATGATCACAGCTTCCACGATGAACTGAGCCCTGATGGATGAATTCCTGGCGCCTAAGGCCTTCCTCGTTCCTATCTCTCTTGTCCTTTCCGTCACGGAGACCAGCATAATGTTCATGACGCCTATGCCTCCCACAAGAAGCGCGATGCCGGCTATTATGGATATGGCAAGGGTGATCATCCCGAGAAGCTTATAAAACATATTAAGTAAGCTTTCATAGGTGACAACCGCCACGGAATAATGGGCGTTGTTTCTGAAGTAGGGTTCAAGGAAACTCTTCACCTTCGCCTTCAGGCTGTCCGGATTGATGTCCTCCTTCACGGAGACCTGAAAGAAGGAATACTGGCCGCTGCTGTGATCCAACGCCATCGCTGTCTTCAGTGGAATGTAGGTTGCATGGATGCTTGTTCCCATCTGCATCATCATTCCGTTCCTGCCGTTTGTCTTATATACTCCTATCACGGTAAGGGGAACATCACCGTAAGATGTCTCCGCCGTTATCTCCTTTCCTATGGCGTCCTTATAATTCTTGCCGAAAAGCCTCGTTGCCGTATATGTAGGGATCAGGCAGGTATACTTTCCTTCCTCAAAATCCGAAGCTGAGAACATCGTGCCCTCACAGACATTTACGGAATTTGAAAGATAAAAACCGACGCTGGTACCCACTACGGAATTCTTTGCTTTCTTTCCTTCAAAAGAGACCTCGGCATTTCCCATCTGGTCATAGATATTTACCGCATAGATCTCATCCTTGAATTCCTCGCACATCGCCTGGATCATCTCGGTTGAGATATAATCACTCTGCTGCATTTGAGCAGAACTTCCCCTTTTTCCAAAATTAAGGCCGTCTACCTTAAGGGCCTTTATCTCATCCTTTGTCTCGTTACTGCCGCTCTTTTCCTGGACAGCGATGAAAACATCATTTGCTCCCATCCCTTGCATCATGGAAGTGACATTTTTTGTAATGGAATTTCCTACCGTAAGGATAGCAATGACGGCAGAGACGCCGATGATGATGCCGAGCATTGTGAGGAACGCTCTCATCTTGTTTGATTTGAGACTCCTTAAAGCAAGGATGACATTTTCTTTGAAAAGCATGTTACTTCAGGCTCCCCTCAGACAGCGGAAAGATCGGGGGAATCCCCGTCATCTATGATATTTCCGTCACGAAGCGGCAGTATCCTCTCTGTCTCCTTTGCAAGTTCCGGTGAGTGTGTGATCAGGACTATCGTTATCCCCTGTTCCTTGTGGAGCTTGTGGAATATGTCCATCACAAGGCGCCCGGTCTTTGTGTCAAGAGCACCGGTGGGCTCATCTGCGAGGATAATGGCGGGATTGTTTGCCATAGCCCTGGCTATTGCGACACGCTGCTTCTGCCCTCCGGAAAGTTCCTCGGGAAGATGCTTTGCCCGATCCTCCATCTCTACAAGGGAGAGAAGCTCCATCGCCCTTTCCCTTCGCTTTTTTGCACCTACACCAGCGTAGAGCATAGGAAGTTCCACATTTGAAAGGGCTGTGGTCTTTGAGATCAGATTGTAGGTCTGGAAAACGAAACCTATCTTCTGATTCCTGATGTCTGAAAGCTCGTCCTCATCAGCCTCTTCTACATTGATACCGTCAAGATAATATGACCCGGAGGTGGGCTTATCCAAAACCCCTATGACGTTCATGAGAGTGGATTTTCCCGAACCGGAGGGTCCGACTATCGAAACAAACTGCCCTCTTCTCACATCCATTGATATGCCGTGAAGTATCTCAAGCTCATTAGGACGCCCAATATAGAATTTCTTCACTATATCCTTGAGCCTGATGACATAGTCAATATTATTTTCCGAAACAGTTTCGTCCATATTATTCTCAGATCCCGCCTGCAGAGCCCATCATGTTCAGAAGGTCCTCAACCGATTCCTCGGAGGTGGTCTTTATGATCTTAACCTGCATTCCTTCAGTGATCCCCTCTCCGATGACCTCGATATAATATGTTCCTTCTATACCTTTTTTTACGGGGATCTTTTCAAATGTGACCTTCTGATCCTTTGTTTCGGGCTCTATTATCTTTTCGATAAAGAAATTACCGTCCTCGTCCTTCTGGATAGCATCATAGGGAACAGTCATCACATTTTCCGCCCTGTCGGTCACGATGCTGACACGCACACTCATACCGAGACGCAGCCTTTCAGAACGCTGATCCAGACTGATCATGACCCTGTAGGTTGCGGAGCTTGAAGAGCCGCCGCCCATCATTGAAAGCATGGAGGATGAAACTCCCGCTCCTTCCATAAGACTCGAAAGATCAAGACCGCCTGTCCCGCTGCTCTCGGGCTTTGGTGCGACAAAAGTTACTGTCCCCGGAAGCTCGTCATTTCTCGTGGCATCGGTTTTGAGTATTGCCTGCATCCCCTCGCTCACATCGGGAACATCATATTCGTCAACATAGGACTTGACCTCCATGATGTCCTCTCCTTCCACCATGCAGACCACGCCTCCTGTGTAGATGTCGCCGGCCTTCACCTTCACCTCGGTAACTGTTCCCGCTGAAGGAGAGCGCATAATACACTCTTCTATCTTCCGGTCTATTGACAGGATCTGGTCCGAGAGAGCCTTTATCGCTTCTGCCGTTGTGTCATCATA
>OMRF01000269.1 GCA_900313435.1 uncultured Lachnospiraceae bacterium
CGTATTGCGGTTGAATGCGGTGCAGGTCTTGTCACAACGGAGATGGTCAGCGCGAAGGCCATTACCTACAAAAACAAAAATACAGTAGATCTCTTGAAGACGGATGAAGCCGAACGCCCTGTAGCCGTGCAGCTTTTCGGAAGCGAAGAGGAATCCATGGAAGAGGCGGCGGAATTTGTAGCGCATTTCCCCTTTGATATGATAGACATCAATATGGGCTGCCCGGTGGAGAAGGTCGTAAAGAACGGCGACGGCTCCGCTCTCATGAAAGATGCAAAAAAGGCGGAAAAGATAGCCGCCGCTGTGGTGCGCGGCGTAAAAAAGTCAGGCAAAGACATCCCCGTGACTGCAAAGATCCGCGCGGGCTGGGACAGGGAGCATATTAATGCGCCGGAGGTAGCGCTCGCCCTTGAAGAGGCCGGTGTTTCCATGATCACTGTCCATGGCAGGACGAGGGAGGAGATGTACCGTGGCAGGGCGGACTATTCCGTTATCACGAGGGTAAAGGATGCCGTGTTCATTCCGGTCATCGGAAACGGCGATATCAGGGATGCGTCCGATGTCAGGCGGATGTTCCTTGAGACAGGCTGCGACGGCTTTGCAATAGGCCGCGGCGCGAGGGGGAATCCCTGGATATTTTCGGAGATAGAAAGCGAGATCCTGTGCAGCGAAAAGATCGCGCGTCCCACTCCGGAGGAGGTCGCCCGGATGGTGATCCGGCACGCCCGTGAGCTTTCGGCCGAAAGGGGCGAAAAAAGGGCCATTCAGGAGATGCGAAAGCACGCATCCTTTTATACGGCAGGTCTTCCCGGCTCATCTTCTTTACGAAGCCGCATAAACAGCTGCTCTACTCTTTCGGAACTTAAAGAGACCATGAGCGCGTGGGTTGACAATTGAAGGCCACATTATTATAATCGGAGAGATTTTTTTTAGGAGGGTCTGAAAATGGACACAACAAATAACGCGAAACCCAACAGCATAATTACCTACAAGGGTCTCAAGAAGCTCCAGGAGGAGCTTGAGGATCTCAAGGTCGTAAAGCGTGCCGAGATAGCGCAGAAGATCAAGGAAGCCCGTGAGCAGGGGGATCTTTCCGAAAACGCCGAGTATGATGCGGCGAAGGAAGAGCAGGCAAAGATCGAAGGGCGCATCGAGGAGATAGAAAGCCTCTTAAAGCACGTTGAGGTCGTTGATGAGGACGATATGAAGAAGGGCCGCGTCAGCGTCGGCTCTACGGTGAAGATCCTTGATGTTGAGATGAATGAGGAGCTCACCTATCAGATAGTGGGTGCTACCGAGGCAAGCATCGAGGAAGCCAAGATCTCAAACGAATCTCCTGTCGGAAAAGCGCTCATAGGCGCAAAGAAGGGCGATTCCGTGAAAGTCGAGACTCCTGCGGGCCTGCTTGAATTCAAGGTTTTGAGCATTAAGAATAGTTAAATAAGGAAAATTTATGGCTTCAAATGAGAATAATGAGGATCAGAGCTCGCTCCTTAAGATCCGCCGCGACAAGCTCTCGGCGCTTCAGGAGGCGGGCAACGATCCTTTCAAGATCACAAAATATGACCAGACTCATCACACGGATGAGGTGAAAAAGCTCTATGAAGAGCGTGAAAGGGAGCTTCTGAAGGACTATAAAGAGCCTTCGGAGCTTTCTGATTTAAAGACGGCTTTTGAAGCCGATCCCGAAAACAAGGAAAAGGAAGCAGCCTTCAGAACGGCAAACAAAGAAGCTTATGAAGCCCGCCGTCAGATCCTTGACAAGGACGCTGTAACTGTTTCCGTTGCCGGCCGCATGATGTTCAAGAGGGTAATGGGAAAGGCCTCTTTCCTGAATCTTCGTGATCTCAAGGGTGATATCCAGGTCTACGCCTCAAAGGATGCCCTCGGAGACGAAGCATACGACGACTTCAGGAAATCGGATATCGGCGATATCTACGGGGTGAAGGGCTTTGTCTTCCGCACGATGACCGGGGAGATCTCCATCCACGCTACGGAGATGACATTACTTTCAAAGAGCCTTCAGATCCTGCCCGAGAAATTCCACGGTCTCACGGATACGGACATGAGATATCGTCAGCGCTATGTGGATCTCATCATGAATCCGGATTCCCGTGACGTATTTGTCAAACGTTCAAAGATAATAAAGGAGATCAGGAACTTCCTTGACGGCCGTAACTTTATGGAGGTCGAGACGCCTATCCTTGTACAGAACGCGGGTGGCGCTGCCGCAAGACCCTTTTTCTCGCATTACAATGCGTTGGATGAGGACGTGAAGCTGAGGATCTCGCTTGAACTGTATCTCAAGAGGCTGATAGTCGGCGGTCTTGAGAGGGTCTATGAGATCGGCAGGGTTTTCAGGAATGAGGGCGTTGACACCCGCCACAATCCCGAGTTCACGCTGATGGAGCTTTATCAGGCATATACGGATTATTACGGAATGATGGAGCTTACGGAGTCGATGTTCCGCTACCTTGCGGAAAAGACCCTCGGAACCACAAAGTTTATGTATGGTGACATAGAGCTTGATTTCGGAAAGCCCTTCGAGCGGATAACGATGACCGGTGCCGTGAAAAAGTACGCCGGCGTTGACTTTGATGAAGTAAAGGATGACGAGGAAGCAAAGCGTCTTGCCAAAGAGCATCACATCGAATTTGAAGAACGGCATAAAAAGGGCGATATATTGAACCTCTTCTTTGAGGAATACTGCGAAAAGGAGCTTGTACAGCCCACATTTGTGATGGACCATCCCATCGAGATCTCGCCCCTTACCAAGAAAAAGCCCGATGATCCTTCAAAGGTTGAGAGATTTGAGCTTTTCATCAATGGCTGGGAAATGTGCAACGCATACTCTGAGTTGAATGATCCCATTGACCAGCGTGAGCGCTTTGCGGCTCAGGATGCGGCAGCGGCAGCAGGAGACGAAGAGGCCGAGCACACCGACGAGGACTTCCTCATCGCCATCGAAAACGGCATGCCTCCTACCGGCGGCATCGGCTATGGCATCGACAGGCTGGTGATGCTTTTGACCAACAGCGCAGCGATAAGGGATGTGCTGCTGTTTCCCACTTTGAAGAGCCTCAGCTGACGCAACCCTAGTAAATACAAGGGTTTGCGGACTTGACCGAAGA
>OMRF01000128.1 GCA_900313435.1 uncultured Lachnospiraceae bacterium
CGATCTCATTTGAGATCCCGAGGGAATTAAAGCCTTCAAGGGTTTTCTTCTTAAGCGGATATTTGAAACCCGACAAAGTAAGCCCGGTCACTTTATCCCCAAAGGGTATCAGGGATACATAATTCCCAAAGGCCTCTTCTTTTAGGAGCTTTCGCCCTTCAAACAAAAGCTCGATGCGGTTGTTTTCATCAACGAGGATGACTCTTTTTTTGAAAGGCTGTCCCTTACCGAGTATTGAGATATTACCCAATAAATGATCCACGCGGCTCCCGGTCCCGCCGAGGATATAGATATCGCCGGCCTCTTTATTATTCTCAAGAGCGAAGGAAAGCGCGGCTTCGGTATCGGTGTCATCCTTTATGGGATTAAGATATATGACGGTAATATTCTCATCCTTTTCAAGGGAGCGGAGGGTCTTTTTTGTTTCCTCCGACGCCGAATCAAAGTCACCGATCACGGCAGAAGGCTTAAGTCCCAGTGAGAGCAATGCTTCAAGCCCTCTGTCCGCAGCGATCAGAAGCGCGTCCTTTTTATCTTTCATGAATTCCGCCGCAAAGCATAGATCAGTACTTCCGCCGGAAAAGATCACAGTATCTCTCATAACTTTCCTATTATACACATTAATCTGTTATAATACAAAGCGAACCGATGCTGCTCAACACCGGAGGATCTTATGAAAGAAGTAACACTTGGAAAAACAAAGATAATAACAAAGCAAAACGCCTTCGGCTGCCTTCCCATCCAGAGAGATGATACAGACCTTTCTGTAAGGCTCTTAAGAAAGGCCTGGGACGGCGGGATGACCTTTTTTGATACAGCCCGGGCCTATACGGACAGCGAGGAAAAGATGGGAAAGGCCCTATTTGGGGCGGATCCCGAAAAATACGGCGGGCCTTATGTGAAGCGGGAGGATATCATCATCGCGTCAAAGACCAACGCGAAGGATACCGGGAAGTTTTGGAGCGATCTTAATGAGTCGCTTTCGCTTTTAAACTGCGGTTATCTTGATATCTATCAGCTCCACTGCGTCCCGCAGTGCTTCAGACCCGGGGACGGTACAGGACTTTATGAAGCCATGCTTGAAGCAAGGGATAAGGGGCTGATACGCCATATCGGGATCACTACCCACAAGATCGGGGTTGCCGAAGAGATAATAGACTCGGGGCTTTACGAGACGCTTCAATATCCTTTTTCATATCTTGCGGCGCAGCGTGAGGTTTCTCTCGTAAAGAAATGCTGTGATGCAGGCATTGGCTTTATCGCGATGAAGGCGCTGGCAGGCGGGCTTATCACAAATTCACGGGCGGCGCAGGCCTATATGACACAGTTTGACGGGGTGGTTCCCATCTGGGGGATCCAGCGGGAGAGGGAACTTTCGGAATTTCTTTCTTATATGGAAGAGCCTCCCGAAATGAATGATGAGATAAGAGCCTTCATCGAAAAGGAAAGGACAGAGCTTTCCGGAGACTTCTGCAGAGGCTGCGGCTACTGCAAGCCCTGCCCTGTGGGGATAAAGATCAATGAATGCGCCAGGATCTCCCTTATGATACGCCGCGCTCCCTCAAAAAGGTGGCTGTCAGAGGAATTCCAGCTTGAAATGAAAAAGATAGAAGACTGCATAGGCTGCAGACAGTGCGTTTCAAAATGTCCCTACGAGCTTGACACACCGGAGCTCCTCAAAAAGAATTACGAGGACTATCAGGATATTCTTGCCGGGCGGGTTTCGATAAATTAGAATAACAAAGTCACAGATCATTATTTATAAGGATCGGAGGTAGAAAAGTCATGCAACTTGTAGTGATAATCGTGCTCATAGTCGTAGCGCTCCTTATCATCCTGCCGAACATAAGGGTCGTGCCCCAGGCTCATGCCTTTGTCATAGAGCGTCTCGGCGCCTATCTTACGACCTGGGATGTGGGGCTTCATATCAAGGTCCCGATCTTCGACAAGGTCGCAAGGAACGTGAATCTGAAGGAGCAGGTTGTGGATTTCCCGCCCCAGCCCGTCATTACAAAGGATAATGTCACAATGCAGATCGACACCGTAATCTTCTTCCAGATCACGGATCCCAGGATGTTCTGCTATGGCGTTGAAAATCCTATAGTCGCCATTGAAAACCTTACAGCTACCACTCTTCGAAATGTCATCGGCGATCTTGAGCTGGACGAGACTTTGACCTCAAGAGAGACCATTAATTCAAAGATGCGCTCCTCCCTTGATGTTGCCACCGATCCCTGGGGGATCAAGATCAACCGTGTCGAGCTCAAGAACATCATCCCGCCCGAAGCCATCAGGGTCGCAATGGAAAAGCAGATGAAGGCTGAGCGTGAGCGCCGTGAGCAGGTCACAATCGCTGAAGGACAGAAGAGATCCGCCATCCTTATCGCTGAAGGACAGAAGGAATCCGCTATCCTTAATGCCGAGGCGGAAAAGCAGTCACAGATCCTTCGCGCGGAAGCAAAGAAAGAAGCCCAGATCAGAGAGGCAGAGGGCGAGGCCCAGGCTACCGTCACGGTACAGAAGGCAAACGCGGAAGGTATCAGGCTCATAAAGGAAGCTGCGGCAGATGATGCCGTGCTTACTATCAAGTCTCTTGAGGCCTTTGCAAAAGCAGCGGATGGAAAAGCTACAAAGATAATAATCCCCAGCGACCTTCAGGGTGTGGCAGGCCTTACAACGACTATTGGGGAATTACTGAAAGACAGGAAGGAAAAGTAATATGGCAGACCTTAAGGACCGGAATTTCCTGAAGATGCTTGATTTTTCAGCGGAAGAGATAATGCGTTTCATAGATACCGCTGAAAAGCTGAAAAAGATGAAAAAAGAGGGAAAGTCCCACCGTGTGTTTGAGGGAAAGAACATAGCCCTCATCTTTGAAAAGACTTCAACCCGTACCTACTGCAGCTTTGAGGTGGCAGCCCATGACCTCGGGATGCAGACTACCTATCTCGCCGGCGGCTCACAGATTGGCAAAAAGGAGTCCATAGCCGATACTGCCCGTGTCCTCGGGCGTATGTATGACGGCATCGAATACAGGGGCTATGGCCAGGATATAGTTGAGGATCTTGCGAAATACTCCGGCGTTGTGGTCTGGAACGGGCTTACCAATGAATCGCATCCCACCCAGATGATCGCCGATATGCTGACCGTGAAGGAAAAATTCGGCCACCTTGATGGCATCCGTTTTGTATATATGGGTGATGCCCGCTACAACATGGGAAATTCACTTATGGTGACCTGCGCAAAGCTTGGTATCCATTATGTCGCATGTACGGATCCGAAGTATTATCCCGATGCAGAATTGGTTGAAAAATGTAAAGCGCTTGCAAAAGAAAGCGGCGGCTCCGTGACCCTTACCTCTGATGTTTCGGAAGGCTGCAAAGACGCGGATGTCATCTATACGGATGTCTGGGTATCCATGGGAGAACCGGATGATGTCTGGGAAGAGCGTATCAAAGATCTTTCTGCTTATCAGGTCAATGAAAAAGCCTTTTCCTACGCAAAGGATAACGCGATCTTCATGCACTGCCTTCCCGCTTTCCATGACCTTGGGACAGAGATCGGAAGGAAGGTTCATGAGAAATTCGGACTTTCCGAGATGGAGGTCACAAACGAAGTCTTTGAAGGAAAACGCTCCGTGGTCTTTGATGAAGCGGAAAACCGCATGCATACCATCAAGGCCGTGATGTATGAAACCCTTGGAGGGCCTGCGTTATAAATTACATTTATCTGGATACGGTTGATTCAACCAATAATGAGATAAAAAGGCTTGCGGAAAAAGGTGCAGCGGAGTTTACGGTAGTGTCCGCGGATGAACAGACTGCCGGGCGCGGTCGGAGCGGCCATACATGGAAATCTCCTCCGGGAACATCGATATCGACATCGATGCTGATCGATCCAAATGACATCGAGGCAGAAAAACTTCCGCAGCTTACTATCCTCTCTGCTCTGGCGGTCTCTGATTCGGTTTATAAGGCGGCAGCAGGAGATGTAAAGATCAAATGGCCCAATGATGTGCTCCTCAATGAGAAGAAGCTTTCAGGGACATTGACAGAGCTTTGTTTTTTACCAAACGGTGAAAAATACGTGGTTGTGGGGATCGGCGTAAATGTGCTGCAAAAGACATTTCCCGATGATATCAGTGAGACCGCGACCTCTCTTTTGATAGAGACCAAAAAAGAAGAGTCAGCTTTTTCAAAGCAAAAGATCATAGAGGATATATGGGAGGGCTTTTTGGTTTATTACCGGGACTTCTTAAGGACGGGAGATCTTTCCGGCGTGAAGGAGAAGTATGAAAGCCTCCTCATAAACAAAGGCAGAGTCGTGAAGGTGCTCGATCCAAAGGGCGAGTACGAGGCAAAAGCCCTCGGGATAGATGAGAAAGGGCGGCTTATGATAGAAAAAGACGACGGGATCTCCTTCATAGATTCCGGAGAAGTAAGCATCAGGGGGATACTTGGTTATGTCTGAAGAGAATCAGGATAGGATAGTTCTTTGCGCTGCAAGCGCTTATACAAAAAAATATTTTTTAAATCCCCTGTTTTCCGGTCTTCCCGAGCCGGTACAGAGGGAGCTTAATATCACCGCCGTCGTTTTTACCGAACGTGTTGGGGGAATTATCACCTTTTTCTTTGATACGGGCGGGAATCTTTTGATTGAGACCGGAGCAAGTGAATTTGACGCCGCCTATGATGATATCGGCGCCGACCTTGAGGTCAAGTCATTGAGGAGCGAAAAGGCAGAGCTCCTTGAGTCAATAGAAACCTATTTCAAGGTAGTGGCCCTCCATCAGCCGCTTCCCGAGGATGTTTGAAAGGATGTTAAAATGCTTCTTGCAATAGATGTAGGAAATACAAATATCACACTCGGCGTCTTTGACGGGGACCATCTGTTGGGGGATTACCGTCTTACGACCGCAATTCCCAGGACTTCTGATGAATACGGGATGACGATCAGAAACATACTTAATCAGGACGATATCCATCACCGCCACAGGGTTCATACCGATGACGGGTCAAATATCAATGATGAATTTGATCCCGTCCTTCCGAAGACTTATCCGACGGAAGGCAGAAAAGAGATCGATGCCTGTATCATAGCGTCGGTAGTGCCTGCAGTCATGCATTCCCTGACATCCGCTATCATCAAGTATTTTGGGGTACGTCCTCTCATAGTAGAGGCCGGAGTCAAGACAGGTATCAGGATCGTGACCGAAAACCCGAAGCAGGTAGGGGCTGACAGGATCGTGGATCTTGCCGGCGCCTACGGTCTTTACGGCGGTCCGCTCATAGTGATCGATTTTGGTACCGCCACCACCTATGATTTCATAGATAAGGACGGATCCTTTTCGGCGGCCGTCACGGCTCCCGGGATCAGGATGTGCGCCAAGGCTCTGTGGTCAGATACCGCAAAGCTTCCCGAGTTCGAGATCGTAAAGCCAAAGTCTATCCTTGCGACAGAGACTATTTCCTCAATGCAGGCCGGTCTTGTGTTTGGGCAGATAGGACAGACGGAATACATCATCACAAAAATGAAAGAAGAGACCGGCAAAAAAAATATCCGTGTCATAGCCACAGGCGGGCTTGGCGGATTGATAAGCCAGAATACAAAGATGATAGATCTTTACAATCCCAC
>OMRF01000148.1 GCA_900313435.1 uncultured Lachnospiraceae bacterium
AAGGAGCTCCTTCATCGCAAAAGGCTTTGTAAGATAATCATCAGCTCCCGCGTCAAGTCCCTCGACCCTGTCGTCGACCTGGGACTTTGCGGTGAGAAGGAGGACAGGCACGTCTATCCCATTTGCTCTTGCTTTTTTCAGCACCGTGATCCCGTCCATCTTCGGCATCATGATGTCGAGGATCACGCCATCATAAAGTCCGGTCTCAATATAATCAAGGGCATCCTCGCCGTTGAATACACAGTCTACGGAATAATTGCTCCGAAGGAGCACGGCCTCAACCGCCGCCGACATCTCGTGTTCATCCTCGCAAAGCAGTAGTCTCATATAATTTCCTCCGTAAGATGATCGGGTGTGCCGGTCTGAAATATAGCACCGGCACACCTTATTATAATAACATATATTTACGTTGCTCTTCCACCATCAGAGTGCTTCCTGGGTGTTGTCCTCCTTCATTAGGGCCACCTCGAGATTTCCGTTCCTGGTCCTTATCGCGTCGATGAATTCCTTTTCACTTGCTTTGGGCTTGATCCTGACCTTGTAGCGGAGTTTGAACATGGAGCCCATGTTCGTGGTCTTTACGGATATACTTTCATTCGCATCAAGATATTCATCAAATATCGGGTCAAAAACTCCGGCGTAGTCAAGGTCTTCGGGAATGGTGATCTGAAGGATCTTCTCATCATTATTCTTTTCAACCATTGAGGATACCATTGTGAAGAGGAACATCCCGGCACCGAGGATCGCCGCGAAAAGGACAGCATAACCGAGATAACCCATTCCGCAGATAAGGCCGCAGCCCATGCCAAGGAAGATCGCTGCTATCTCCTTCGCGCTTCCGGGCACTGAGCGGAAACGGACAAGCGAGAACGCGCCCGCCACGGCGACGCCTGCGCCTATGTTGCCGTTTACCATCATTATCACAACGCATACGATCGCCGGAAGCAGTGCCAATGTGAGGGTAAAGCTTTTGGACGGTCTTTCATGATATCTGTAGACAAGGGCCAGAAAGATCCCAATCCCTATAGCTGTCATGACGCACAGTAAAAACGAACTAACGGAAATGGATGCTGCTTCGGTTGTACTGAAAATTCCACTGAAAAAATTACTCATGATATTTCTCCTTCCTCAAATCCAATTTTCAAGTATGAGAGGATGATAAAGGAGAAACCTTAAATTAGTTTTAAATGATACAAGAAATTGAAAAGCGGAGCATGATTGCTCCGCATACGAGTGACGCCAGATTGAAAAATGAATTGCCGCACATGGCTCCCAACGAAAAAGCGGAGCGTAACTGCTCCGCATACGAACGACGCCTGATCTAAAAATGAGCTACCGCACATGGCTCCGGAGTGAGTCCTAAGGAGCAGTTACGCGTAGCGCCCCTGGCCCACGTGGATTCGAACCACGAAATGACGGAGTCAGAGTCCGCTGCCTTACCGTTTGGCTATGGGCCACTATCTTTGCCTGCCCAAGCGTCTTTCAGACAGGCAAAGGCTATTATAAAAAATCAGCTCTGAAAAAGCAAGCGCTTTTTGTTGTCATAGAATGGACTTTTCCCACCCGTTATGGTAAAACTATCGCGTAGTTATACTGCTGTTTCGATATATCCGAGACTGGTAAAAGAATCGATTTTATTATGAACTTAAAGAGCATTCTTCCGGATAATATAAATGAATACGCGGACTATGTAGACGAAGACATGTCCGAAAATATAGGCCGTATGTTCTATCGCGGCTTAGCTGCCCATGCCCCGGAAGATGATAGTCTTCTGTCACTGCTCATATGGGAACTCAAGTCTCCGGAAGGCAACGAAAGATCCACGTCAGAACTCAAATGGATATACTCCGCCGACCCCTCATATATTTCCAACATTCTGGACGGCTATCACAGCGAAGTCTTGAACGACGGAGTAAAAAAGACAATTTTTGAATCCTCATCGATCAAAAAAGAAGAGGAAAACGCATTATCCGAAAGCGGCTTTACCATAGAACAAGTGGAAGGCAGCAACATAGACGTGACCCTTGGTGAGTGCAGCAAACTGCCGCTATTCAAAAAGCATGCTCCTCTCTATGTACAGAGTCTCAACCTCCTGGATGATCAGGAATTCCTGCAGGGGATCATGAACATCCTTTTCAAAGATGATGATCCCGCATTGGAGGATATCGCTTTTCTGAGCAGAACATGGTATGAGCCGGAGATTTCGTGCTACACAAAAACAGATGGCAAGGTCACGGGACTTTTTTTGGTACATGCATGTCCTTCGGGGATACTCACCCCGGTCCTGCTCTTTGCGCTGGGAGCTGATGCCAAGATCAATATTGTTGAGATGCTGCGCTTTTCGGTAAAAGCGGCTGAAGATAAGTATCCCGAAGACACTGTGATCCGTATACACAGAAGGAACCTTCCGGTAAAAAAGATCTCAGCAAAACTGTTCCCTGACAAAAAAGGAACGCCTGCAGTCTCCGGCGTTCGCAATGAAGAATGACAGGTGTCATTTATGGATCAGAAACCGTTTTTGGAGTTATTCCCATTCTACAAGCAGCAGATCACAATCAATCTGATCCTGGAGTTTTCCGCGCTTCTGATACTCTCCTTGTTGATAATTCAGTTCATCCGCAGGAAGCATCGAACCTTCGAGCTCACCCTGTTCTTCCAGATGTGCTTATGTAATGTGATCATGGCTTTTGTCTCAATCGCAATTGACATTTATCCGGTGTTCGTGAAAGTCGATGATCATATACCCGAAAGCGCCCTATTTATTATCTTTATCCTTCCACCTTTCATTGATCGGATCTTTTCTATCACTCTTCTGGTACAGTGGCTTATATACGTGGAATATACCCTGCACCAGAGCCGCGATCTGATACGCCGGCGCTATACTGCTGCCTTCTGTGTGTTTGCTGTGGCAGCAATTCTGCAGATTGTCAGTATTCCTATCCTTTACTGGCAAGATGCACCCTTTGACCAGATCCTCGTTTACAATATCATTTCTGTGTCATCAAGTATCATTTTGTTCTCATTCATCATAGCCACTTATGTTATTTTGATCCTTGAAAAGAAAAGAAACCGTATCCCTGAATATATCAGGCTGACACCAACTAATCTGTGCATGATCGGAGGCTTTACGGCAAACCTGTTACTGTCAGCTACTTTATATACAGAATATGCGATCTTACCGCTTTTCTTTGCACTGGGACTTTTGTTCGCCGACTATCATATGTACAGGCGGCTTAACGATATCGATCCTGATACCGGATTTTATAACAGAAGATATCTTTCGACGCTCATTACTTAT
>OMRF01000116.1 GCA_900313435.1 uncultured Lachnospiraceae bacterium
TGCTGCGCTCTTAGGAGTTATGCTCATCTGCGGAATTTTGGAGGTAAGGCATAGCAGGGCAAAGGCAACGCCGGATGTTGCGGCGGAGAGTTATCTTTACCTGGCAGAGCTTGCCATGGCCTCGGAGGACACGGATACGGCAGAACTCTATCTTGAGAAGATGTATGCCGACTGTGGAGAGAGTCCGGAGGGAACGCTTGCCTACGCGCGTCTTTGCGTGATGAAGCAGGACTATGTGGGTGCGGGAGCACTTTATACAAAGCTTGCAAATACCGGACAGGCGGGACTGATGAATGATCTCGACACGCAGATTGCCACCGGTGCCGTCAACGGGACGCTGGTGGACGTATTTTCGGCAACGGCAGCCTTAGATTATATGAAGGGGCTGGAGGAAAGCGGGATCAGCATCTCGGAATACGGTTACACTGAGGAGCAGCGAACGAGCTTTACCGCGATCGCCAACGGATCTTATGATCCTATGGGTGATATGAAAAACTTCCTTGCGCAGGATACGGCGACGAAGAAGAACGCTAACGCGCAACTTGCATCCCTTGAAAATGCATCGCTTGCCGCAGAGGCGCTTGACAAGGAATACAAGGACTATCTGGCAAGCGGAAGCTATGACCCGGTAATGACGGATCAGTGTGTGGCAATCCTGAATGCGGTGCAGAAGGATACGCCGTCGGCGCTTAAGATCCCCGCTTTAGACGAGGCTTATATCCGCGCACAGATCATGAAGGATGAAAAGGAAAAGCTGATCGATTATGCCGTAAGCGGGGACTCTCAGCTTGCTATGGCCGCCGTGGGACAGCTCGTTGCCGATGGTGCCATCAAGGAGAAGGATCTGCCCTCCGACTTTTTGACCCTGAAGCAAAAGGATGTACAGGCGGTCGGTAAACAATGCGAGCAGGCCTTAAAAAAGATACGGAAAAAGAACGACAATGAGGGCGCAGCGGTTCGTGAAGCCGAGGCAAAGGTGGAGGCAGTTTTAAAGATTGCCGAAAAGCCGGCGCTTGTCGAGGTAGAGCGAAGGATCCAACCCGAGAAGGAGGAGCTTTCCAAGCAAAGTGCGCTCTATCTTGCAGACAGCGCGCTCTGCTATGCGGCCGGGAACACGGACAAGGGCGATGCCATGTTCAAAAAGAGCATGGAGACGGCACCCTATGCGGATAATGATAAATTTGAGGATTCCATGCGGGATGTATCTTCCGCAATGTACAATGCGGACGGGGATATCGGTGCCGGTGAGGATACCGACGCGTATTATGACAACGATGTAAAGGATGTGGGTGAAAGTGTTCAGGAGGCCTATGTGGAGAGCGTTCCATTTGTGAGCCCACACGTGGAAATACCCGAGGATGAGGATGAGGAAGGCAGCGGAAATCCGTTCCATCAGGAGGAGACAACGGAGGCATACGGGAATCCGTTTTCCGGTATCATCGATTCCGATGATACGGAGGAACAGCCGCCGATCGGGGAAATGCCTTTAAATGAAAAACTGACGGCACTCGAGGAGCTGACGGCAGCGGGAACAACCTATGTTACGAAGGAGAGTGCGGCCTTAAATATCGGCAAGATCGATGTGTCAGGCTTCCCCACGGTGTCCTTTAATCTTCAGACCTCGAAGCCGCTTGATTTAAAGAACCCCGGGCTTATCATCAACGACTGCAATATAGCCATAACGGATTATACGGTAACTGAGAAGAAATTTGATAAGGCGATCATCTATGCGGTGTGCGATAAATCGGGTTCCATGGAAGGCAGTACCGGCAGCCTGCAATCTGCAGTGTACAGTCTGGCAGGGAGTCTTTCCAAGAACGAACAGATGGGCTTGATCGGGTTCTCGGACGGTGTGGATTTTGATTCCGGCATCGTGAGCGATCCTTCGCAGCTGACGGAGTATATCAGTATGCTGGAGGCTGACGGCGGAACAAATATCGCCTCCGGTACCTTTGCCGCACTGTCGCATATCTCCGGAAGCGAGGATACGATCAATGTCGTGATCGTGATGACGGACGGCGAGGACAGCTCCTTTGACAGCGGGACACTTGCCAAATTGGCGGAGTACACAAGCAACGGGCATACCATGGTTTATACCGTGGGCATGGGCAGCAGCGTAAATTCCGGCTACTTAAGTCAGATTGCAAGAGCAGGTAACGGACGTTCCCTGCATTCCTTCTCCTCAAGAGAGCTGAAGGCAATCTACGACTTTGTTCATACACAGATGGAAAACAATTATGTCGTTACGTTTACGGCAAAGAATACCAAGTCTAACAATCGAGTTTTGACCGTGGCAAATTCCACTGACGGCTTTGCGGTTTCGAAGGAGTACACTCTTGGGCGCGATGAAGATGAGGAAGAAGACGGAGATGTTGTCGTTTACGGTTTTTCCAATAAGAAGATCTATAAGGAAAATGAGGATGTAACCGCAAGCATTCGCGGAAAAGGTTTTAAAAATGACATGGAATGCAATGTCACCCTGGTGGGAGACGGATACCGCGGAAGCATTACCGGAAGCTTTGTGTCGGAAACACAGTTCGTGGTGACCATTCCGGCCAAGGTTCCTCCGGGGAAGTACAGAGCCATGATCGCCATCGGATCCACAGCCTATAAGGATGAGATCGAGATCTTGGACGGGGATGAGAAGATCTTCCGTTACGGAGCTTACTGGTTTTACGGTGACAAGGTGATCCGGGATGAAGAAAACCAAACAGTCACCATCAAGGGTAATGTGATGATGAACGGATACCTGAATTTCGGCGGTGATGTAGTGATCAACGGTGACACCTTGAAGGAGACGGTGTCCATGACCAGCGAGGGCGGGAGCAGAGTAGTCTTTTCAGCTCCGTTGCCCGGACTTTTGGAATTATTCTGTAATTCGGTGTCGGTGGGAAGCTGGCACGGTTATACGCTTCACAAGGATGAGGCGCATATGAAGGATCTGAATAATTATACGGTGGAGTCGGTATCCATCCCGAACCCGGTGGCGATGGTCGCTTTGGTGGTAACGGATCCTGAATATAAACTGTATCCGCATAAATTGGAGTACAAAGCGGCGAGTGTAGCGTTTAATTTCCCGACTGTGACGCAGGTGCTTGAGACCTATCACAAGACTCCGTTTAAGTTTGATGCCGATTTCGGAGGATATCTTGATGCGAACGGACATCATTCCAAGGGACATGTCAATGTGGAGGATCTCGGTGTAGATTTTCATATAAAAGCGTTTAAATTTCAAATTAAGAAGGCATCCTTCAGCTGGGATACCTACAACAATGATTACGGTCTGGCCTTTGTTGTCAAAACAGGCTTTGGTTTGAAAAAAGATAACGCCTTCGGATTTGAGATTGCCTTTAAGGGCGGAAAATGGGATGCGGCAAAGCTGTATATTGATATTCCCTGGCCCGTGGTGATAGAGCCGGTTCCTGTCACGATCAGGAATTTTATCGTCGGTTTTTCGGATCTGTCATCTGTATCGCAGGATGCAAGCTTCGGAGCGACACTTTTGCAGATGAGTTGGGAGGGAAGCTGCGATATTGAGGTGTCAAACCTCACAGAATTGATCCCGGGTGCAAATTCGTTTTTCGGTTCGCTGCCGCTTGTCGCGTTTAAGGATACGAAGGTTAAGGCGAATTTTCACAACGCAAGCTTTTCGTTGACCAGTAATGTCACGCTGTTCGGCGAGTTGAACATCGGGGAGGTTGAGGCGTACCTCGGGAAGTATACATTTACAAACTATGTGCTCGGAATTGTCGATGCGGAGGTTGCGGGCGTGTTCCTGAGAGCCACAGTAGGACCCAATCTGGATCTTCCTCGCTTAAAGATTAAAGGACAGGGAACTCTCGAACTCGGGATCAATGATAAAAACGCGTATACATATATGGCCGGAGAACTTGAATTCATGCTTGACTTTATCAAGAAGCTTGAACTGAAAGGAAGGCTGAGCATAGAAAACGGTATTTACGGAGAAAACGGATCCCTGAATCTCTACTACAATGTCAAACGAGATGACATTGATGGCTTAAAGAAGGGTGATGTCATCGGCGCGCAATGCGGGATCAGCGGATGGTGGCCGTATGTAAAGCTGCTTAAAAAGACTGATTAGGGGGGAGAGATATGAATAATCGAGTGATGAATAAAAAAGCATACAGATATCTTTTCCTTCCGCTTTTGTTTTGCCTTTGCTTTGCTTTTGTCATAAAAACTTATGCGGAATCCTACGAAAGAGATGTATACTACGTTGATCAGGATGGCAGGAGCTTTTATATAGCCGTTATCTTTGCAAACGAACAGGATAAAACCGGAATCAAACTGAAGGGGCCCGACGACAAGTACAGGAAGCTTGACTCTAAAACGATCACTACGATCAACGAGAAGAATTATATCTATATCCTGGTGGAAAATGCCAATCAGGGACAGTGGAAGCTGGTCTTTGACCGGGATCCCGGGGACAAGGTAGAGATCAAGGCCTACGCGGATGAGGCGCCTATTACGGTGGATTCCGTCAATGTGGGGACTCCGGATGCCGAAAACAAGGTGCCTGTGAGTTTTAAGGTTTCTCAGGAGGATGAAAGGAACTACAGCTATGAGATCCGTCTGGGCGCGGATGAGAGCATGGGCGAGTACCGAGTGCTTGCGACAGGAAGCTCCGAGGCCGGAAAGGAGGTCTCCGAATCCGTTTCTTTTGCGGATGTAAATACCTATGACTCATATTATATTCAGGTATATGTCCATTACGAAAAGGACGGAATCCCGAACTTTGATATGCGAACGAGTGCAGCGTTTGCCTATACAAATCCTGACGGAGACGCACCCTTAATAGAGGACTATAATCTCCGTGTGGAGATAGACAATGCCCAGATCGTGGCGGATGTGGCGGGACACACAGGGGATGTTAAGGCATACAGTGTCAAGCTGACAGAGGATGGAACAGCAGGGGAAGCGCAAGCTTTTGATCTTGAGGAAAACGGTGAACAGGCTTACGTTTCATTCAAGCCGGAAACACAGGTGCTTACCTGTGATCTTACCATCATGCACGGAAACGGGAGAACCTCGGCGCCGCTTACAAAGACAGCCTATCTTGTTCCGCAGCAGGGCGTGACCTTTGTCAGTGTTCCGGCAAGTGGACCGTTGACGAGTGATGTGTTAAACCTTGAATATGAAAATGCGTCGAACCTGGTTGTAAAGATTGAGAGAACCGATGGAAAGGATGTGCCGGAGTTCACTTTGAACGGAACAGGTGTCAGGCAGCTGAAGCTTGGTGAGTTTCCGATTGAAGCGGAAATTTCCTACACCACACCGGACAACATCACCTATGTATACCACAGGATCTATTCTTTGGACGACATTCCGCCGACACTCAAGATTTATGAGGCTTTAGACGGCACAGTGACGAAGAACAGTCATATCGTGGTGACCGGAAAAACAGACGCGGATGCGGTTCTTACGGTTAACGGCGCGGAGACGGCAAAGAACGCGAACGGCAGCTTTTCCGTAGAGCTGGACCTCGCAAACGGGAAGAACAGTTACACGATCGAGGCTTCGGACACGGCCGGCAATACATCCTCCTATGTGTTTACCGTCACCTACAGCAAGGACGGCAGCGTACCCGAGGAGGTACTCGAGGAGGAAACCGGCAATGTAAAGACTCACTTTACGGCAAAGCTTTCAAAGTGGCTGTGGCTGGTCGGTATTTGCATGCTTGTGGTTTATGTGCTGTTCCTTGTGATCTTTGTACTGAATGGCAAAAAATCGCGTTCGGGAAGGGATAATCTCAGACGTGCGACCCTTGTGACGGCAATCTGCTCCGGTGTTTACGGTGTGGCGGATCTTGTCTTTTACATCTTGCGCAGGCACTACGAAAAGTCTGCGGACTATATCGACCTTGCGGTAAACCGGCTGGAGGATGCAAGTAAATATCTGAAGATGACAAAGCTCTGCAGAATCTTCCTGATCATTTTTGCCGTAATGTTTGTACTCTCGGTTGCAGTGCTTGTAATAAGCAAAAAACGTGTAAATGCTCCGCAAAAGAAAACGATGCAAAAGGTACAA
>OMRF01000177.1 GCA_900313435.1 uncultured Lachnospiraceae bacterium
GAGGCAGTGAAGCTTGGCGTAGCTGAGGCCGGTGGGATGCCGGTGGTATTTCCGGCCATCGCGGTCTGTGACGGCATCGCTATGGGACATATAGGAATGAAGTATTCTCTCGTCTCGAGGGATCTTATCGCTGATTCTACCGAGTGCATGGCCCTCGCCCATCAGTTTGATGCCCTTGTTATGATCCCGAACTGCGACAAGAATGTTCCGGGACTCCTTATGGCGGCAGCGAGAGTGAATGTCCCCACGGTATTTGTTTCCGGTGGCCCCATGCTTGCAGGACGGGTTGCGGGAAAAAAGAGAAGTCTTTCCTCAATGTTTGAGGCTGTAGGCTCCTATACTGCCGGGACCATGACCGAGGAAGATGTCGTAAATTATGAAGAGCATGTCTGTCCGACCTGCGGAAGCTGCTCCGGTATGTATACGGCGAATTCCATGAACTGCCTGACAGAGGCCATAGGTATGGGACTCAAGGGTAACGGCACCATACCTGCCGTTTATTCAGAGAGACTTGCCCTCGCAAAGCGCGCGGGCTATGCCGTTATGGAACTTCTCAAAAAGGATATAAGACCCCGTGATATCATCACGAAGGAGTCCATTGAAAATGCGCTTACGGTTGATATGGCGTTAGGCTGTAGCACTAATACTATGCTCCATCTTCCCGCCATTGCTCACGAGATCGGCTTTGATTTTGACATATCCTACGCAAACCCCATCAGCGAGAAGACACCGAACCTTTGCCACCTCGCTCCGGCAGGCGCGACCTACATGGAGGATCTGAACGAGGCGGGCGGTGTATACGCCGTAATGAAGGAACTTTCCGATCTGGGTCTTATTAATAATGACTGCATGACCGTCACTGGAAAGACAATAGGAGAGAATATCAAAGACGCTGTAAACAGGAATCCCGAGGTTATAAGACCAGTAGATAATCCTTATACAAAGACAGGCGGACTTGCGGTACTGAAGGGAAATCTCGCTCCTGACGGCTCCGTCGTAAAGAGGAGCGCGGTAGTTGATGAGATGCTCGTTCATAAAGGACCCGCGAGAGTATTTGACTCGGAAGAAGACGCGATAGATGCCATCAAGGGCGGAAAGATCAAGGACGGAGATGTTGTTGTCATCCGCTATGAGGGACCCAAAGGGGGACCCGGCATGAGGGAGATGCTGAATCCAACCTCTGCTATAGTAGGAATGGGCCTTGGTTCCACCGTAGCCCTTATAACTGACGGGAGATTTTCCGGAGCTTCAAGAGGGGCTGCCATAGGTCACGTTTCTCCCGAGGCTGCTGTAGGAGGTCCCATCGCTTTAGTACATGACGGCGATATTATCAGTATAGATATCCCGAAGCTTTCGATAGAGCTTATGGTCTCTGACGAAGAGCTTGATAAGAGGAGAAAGGAATGGAAAGCGAAAGAGCCTTCCATCACAACAGGTTATCTTAAGAGGTATTGCGCCCTTGTTGAGAGCGGCGCCAGGGGAGCTGTGCTTAAACTCCCGGGTGAAGAGAAATGAAGCTTTCGGGAGCTGAGATAGTAGTAGAATGCCTGAAGGAGCAGAAGGTCGATATCGTATTCGGCTATCCCGGAGGAAATATCCTGAATGTATATGATGCCCTTTATAAGCACAGGGATGAGATAAGGCATATCAGGACAAGTCATGAGCAGGGGGCAGCCCATGCCGCCGACGGTTACGCTAGAAAAAGCGGGAAGGTCGGGGTGTGCTTTGCCACATCGGGTCCCGGAGCGACCAATCTTGTTACGGGGATCGCTACAGCCTATATGGATTCCGTTCCTATGGTGGCGATCACCTGCAATGTCGGTCTTCCCCTGCTTGGAAAGGACTCCTTTCAGGAGATAGATATCACAGGCGTTACGACTCCTATCACAAAGCATAATTTCATCGTTAAGGACGTAAATGACCTTGCGCCTACCATAAGAAGGGCTTTTCGGATAGCGAAGAAAGGCCGTCCCGGTCCCGTTCTTGTTGACATTCCAAAGGACGTGACAGCCATGGAGGCCGATTATGAGTATGTCCATCCGGACACAAAGGGGCTTGTCACAAGTCATGATGATGACGATTTTGAGATAAGCTCTGATGAGCTTGATAAGGCCGTAGAGCTTCTTTCAAA
>OMRF01000129.1 GCA_900313435.1 uncultured Lachnospiraceae bacterium
ACATAGCCTGTAACATTTCCGGAAATGATCTTTGTCCAGCCGTTAGTCCTTTCAACGACCTCACCCACATCCCCGCGGCGAAGATAGCCTACAACCTCTGAATCAGTTGAGGGAGCTGATCTGACATTCATCTCGCCCTCAACATTCGCGCAGACTCTGGCTGCCCACTCATCATTTGAAGTCTCAGCGGGAGCTTCAACGGAACTTGCTGCTGCAGTTACTTCTGCGGAAACAGCGGTACCTTCAACCGGAGCCTCGGGAGAAACGCTTGCTTTCGCGGCGATAGAAGCCTCTGCGCTGTCCGCCGTAAGCGCGACATCTGTTTCTGAAAGGGTAAGCGCCTTCTGATAAGCATTATTTTCAAGGGCGCTCATGAAGCTTGTGGCTCCGGCTGACGCATAGGAGCCTGCTTCGAAGGCCACCACCTTTGTCTCCGTAACAGGAGCCGAATATGCTGCGTGTCCTGCTGCCGCCGAAGCTGAGAGCGCCGTCGCGCATGCAATGGCCGCCGTAGCCTGAAGTACCCTTCTTTTGCTGAAATTTAATCTCATCATATAAAAATATCTCCGCATATTTTCCACAAATGTAAAGCCATGATTAAAAGATTTTTACATTTGTTACAAAAATGTTGCGGAGATACTATAACACCGTAATAAATATTTGTCAAATTTTTTGCATTTTATCGGAAAGCCGGATGACCTGAAGGTCATCCGGCCGCACAGATAGGGCATTTCAAATTTCAAACAATTCGGCGTAGGCCTTCAGTGCGCCGTCCGTTTCGTGAGAAAGTACCTTCTTCGCCAGCTTCTTTCCAAGCTGTACGCCCTCCTGATCGAAGGAATTCAGATTCCAGGTGAAGCCCTGGAACATCACCTTATTCTCAAAATGTGAAAGGAGCGCTCCGAGAGCCTTAGGCTCGAGCTTCTTTCCTATGATAAGAGATGAAGGACGGTTACCCTCGAAATACTTGTTCCTGTCGTCATCGTCCTTTCCGCAGGCAAAGGCCATGATCTGGGCCGTTACGTTTGCCGCAAGCTTCTTCTGGCTTGTGGAGCCCTCGATCACTACGTCGTTTTCCATCTGGCTGTCCAGGAAACCTACGAACTGCAGGGGTATGATGTCCGTTCCCTGATGAAGGAGCTGATAGAATGAGTGCTGTCCGTTGGTTCCGGGTTCACCGAAGATCACCGGGCCTGTCTTGTAGTTCACCGGATCGCCGAAACGGTTCACGGACTTGCCGTTTGATTCCATGTCAAGCTGCTGAAGGTGGGCAGGGAAGCGTGAAAGCGCCTGCGAATAGGGGAGAACGGCTGTTGACGCCATATCGAGCACGTTGCGCTCAAAAACGCCGAGCAGAGCGTCCAGAAGATCCGCGTTCTTTCTTATGTCAGGGGAAAGAGCCTTCTCATCCTCCTCATGGGCGCCCTCGAGGAATTTCTCAAAGACCTCCGGTCCGAAAGCAAGGGAGAGCACGGCTCCGCCTACCGCTGAAGTTGAGGAATAACGTCCTCCGATGAAGTCATCCATAAAGAAGGCATCAAGGTATTCGGAGGAATGAGCTATGGGCGAGGTCTCGCTGGTGACCGCTATCATATGGCGGGAGCCGTCAAGGCCGGCCTTCTTTAACGCATCCATCACAAAGGTCTGGTTCGTAAGGGTTTCAAGGGTCGTACCCGATTTCGAAACAAGGATGAAGAGGGAATGGGCGACATCTATGCCCTGAAGGACGGCCGAAGCGTCATCGGGGTCCACATTACTTATGAATCTTGCTTCCATACGGAAGGAACCGTTCTTCTTTGCCCAGTTCTCAAGCGCAAGATACATGGCACGGGGACCTAAGTCCGAGCCTCCGATACCTATCTGGACAACAGTTGTGAACTTCTCACCCTTTTCATTTGCTATCTCGCCGCTGTGAACCTTTTTTGCAAACTCCGCGATGCGGTCCTGCTGAGTCTTATAGAACTCCCTCTTGTCAGCGCCGTCCTTTACAACAGCCTTTCCAAGCTGTCCGCGGGTGAGCTGATGGAGAACCAGTCTCTTTTCTCCGGTATTGACCATCTCTCCGTCCAGAAGAAGCTTGTATTTTTCGATCAGACCGGCCTCATCGGAAAGCGCCTGAAGGGCATCGAGTATCTTCTCATCGCAGACCCTTGCAGCATAGTTGAAGTTAAGCCCGCCGCCCATAGGAACGGTATACTCCTTCACCCGCTTTGCGCCTGCATCTCCTGCCATCGCCTCCTTAAGGACCACCTCATCCTTAAGCTTTTGAAGTTCCTTAAAAGAATCAAGTTCATCAAGGTTTTTCCATTCAGCCATTTTCCGACTCCTTTTCCAAAATAATGTTTTACAAATCAAAGCCCTTTTCGTATGATTCGTTTATAACTTAGTCATAGTATCAAAAGCGTCGCAGTTTCACAAGGAGGTTTGAGAGC
>OMRF01000133.1 GCA_900313435.1 uncultured Lachnospiraceae bacterium
GGATCCCCGCTTGATACGAGACAGACCGTTTTATTCAAAAGCGCTTCTTCAAAGCATTTTTTTACCCTTTCAAGCTCGTTTGTCATAGGGCTTCCGAAAAAGTCCTTCTCCGGGAGATATTGCCTTACTAAATCAATATAGGTGTTATAGCCAACTATAAGGTCAGCGCTTTGAAGAACGCTGTATGCTTCAAAGGTGAGTCCGTCTTTTTTTCCGGGGCCGAGACCGACCGCATAGATCTTTCCTGCCATTTAAATCTCCCCAATTGTCACAAGCCTCTTTGCCGAAGCTATCGTGATGCCGTCACCCGCTTTTTTTGAAAGCAAAAGTTCTTCCCCTCCCGAAAGAAGAAGGGCTGCTCTCTCACAGACATTATCCACTCCCACGGTCTCTTTCACGAAATCCGATTTTGAAAGGCCGTCATATGTTACGGCTGAAAGCTCCTCTTTCGTATATGTGAAAAAGAACGCGCCGTAGAAGGCCGCAAGTGTAAGAAGCCCGGCTTCTTCAGCCTTCAGATCAACAGTTCCGATCGCATAAAGTTCACGACGCAGCTTTTCATCATCAAAGAACCTGTTCAAATAAGCTTTCAGTTCCTCAAAGCTCTTTCCCTTTTTTGAGCCCATCCCAAGACAGAGTGTTTTGGGATAAAGCTTAAGCCCCATTACTTCTATAGTGCCGTCTGAAAGATAATTAAGATCCGGCTTTTCACCCGACAACGCAGCGGAATTTACTTTTTTTATCAATTCATGGTCGTTGTCCGAAATGAAGAAGCCGTTTCTTTTTGCAAATACATCGATCGCAAAGGTATTATTCACGTCGCTTGCCGAGGTGCTGATAAGCTTTGCCGAAAGGCTTTTTGAAAGTTCCCTTGCAATATCGTATCCTCCGCCGTAATGCCCTGAAAGAAGGGGGATCACAAAATATCCTCCTTCATCCATTACTATCACCGGCGGGTCATACAGCTTATCCTTGACATAGGGCGCTATAAGCCTTACCGCGATGCCGCATGATCCTATGATCATAAGCGGGATATGTAAGATAAAGGACTCCTTTACATAGTCATCCCGTGACATTTCAGGCGGCATATCACAAAATGTGAAGTTCCCACTTTTTTCCCTCAGGCTTTCGAAAAGAGATCTTCCGCCTTCTGTGAAATACAAAACTCTTATAAGGGTTATCTTTCTCATTTGCCCTCACCCTTTCGAAAGGCTGTATCAAAGTTCTTGTCATAGAGCTTTGAATTTGAAAAATCATTTTCACTAAGGGCGGCGCCCACTATGAGGATCGCAAAGCGGTCTATCCCTTCCATTTCGGCAAGCTTTGGTATCTTTGAAAGAGGCGCCCTTATTACCTTTTCATCAGGCCAGGTAGCTTTGTAGATAAGGGCACTTTCGGTATCTTCCTCATAACCTCCCGCGATAAGCTTCTGCGTCAGTTCAGGAAGCATCCCGCTGCTAAGATATACAGCCATGGACGCGCGGTGCGCCGCAAGGCTCTCTATGGCTTCGCTTTTTGGCACAAGAGTCTTTCCCGAAAGCCTTGTAAGGATCAGGGTCTGGCTTACATCAGGAAGAGTATATTCAAGCGAAAGGGAAGCGGCAGCACCAAAGCAGGCACTTACTCCCGGACAGACCTCAAATGGAATATCCCGTTTTTTAAGTTCCCTCATCTGCTCTCCTATCGCGCCATAGAGCGAAGGGTCTCCGGTGTGAAGGCGGATGACTGTCTCATTATTTTTTGCGGAAGATACCATCCTTTCAACGATCTCATCGAGGGTCATCTTGGAACTGTCGTAAACAAAGGCTCCTTCCTTTTTAAAAGAAAGAAGTTCAGGATTTACAAGTGATCCCGCATAGATGATGATATCTGCCTCCTTTATAAGAGAAAGCCCGCGGACCGTGATGAGGTCGATCGCTCCGGGACCTGCCCCGACAAAATATACTTTTCCCTTTTCAGCCATTTGAAAGAAGCTCCTTTGCGTTATCAGACCTTGCTATTATCCCAAGGTTCGCGGAATAGACTATACAGCCGACTTCAAGGGCATTTTCCGCCCTCTTTGAAAGATAATAATTAATACGCTCTGCTATGAGCTCGCCCGTTTTTTTAAGAAGATCTAAGTCTTTTGATGCCTCACTGATCAGAAGGAGCGCCTCCTCCGTGTTCGTACAGGACAGTATCTTTCTTGAGAGCATTTCATCTCCGCCTGAAAGAAGAGTAAGTGATGATAATATCTCAAGCCTCGAATCAGCTTCTCTTGAATGTGTGTTCATGATACCGCCGGAAACCTTTATTAGCTTTCCGATGTGACCTGCAAGGAGAAAACCTTTATATGAGAGCTCTACAGCCATATCGACAGTCTCTCCTATGAAATTTGAGCATTTCACAAAGCTGTCTATATCAACGCCGTATTCCTTCTTCATGGCTTCCCGCCCAATATTTCCGGGCGATACAAGTATGATGTCTGAAAGGCTGCGTTTCTGCTTCATTTCAAGATTAATGGTATCAAGAAGGGCTTTTTTACTCATGGGCTCTACTATTCCGCTTGTTCCTATTATCGAGATCCCGCCTTCTATCCCAAGCCTTTCGTTAAAGGTCTTTTTTGCAATCTCAACCCCTTCCGGGACAGACAGCGTAACAGAGAAGCCGCCCTCATGATCAAAAAGCCCTGCCACCTCGGAAAGCTCCTTTTTTATCATCTCTCTTGGAACGGAATTGATCGCATATTCTCCTACCGGCTGGTCAAGGCCTTCCCTTGTGACAATGCCTATTCCCTCACCACCAAGGATCTTTATTCCCTTCTCTTTTAAAAGAGAGACCCTTGAAACTATATGACAGCCGCTCGTCACATCGGGATCATCGCCACCGTCCTTAATGACGCTAA
>OMRF01000134.1 GCA_900313435.1 uncultured Lachnospiraceae bacterium
TAATTATCAGCATCAAGTAAAGTATACCATAAGTACTAACTTAACGGAAACTACATACCATTGGGGACTGTCCCGGGGGTCCAAAATTTTACTGTTGACAAAAGTGGTGGCATGGAATAATATAAACGTGTTTATATAAATATGTTTACACAAAAGAAAGGGTGAAGACCATGATCCTCATAGTAAATACAACTTCGGACACGGCAATAACCGAAGAACTTAAACGGTGTTTTGAAGGTAAAAAAATAGAGACCGAGATCATAGAAGCCGCATCTTTGAAGATAAGCCACTGCATAGGATGCAATTACTGCTGGCTGAAGACGCCGGGAGAATGCGCGATCAAAGATGATTACGAGATCATTCTTAAGAAGGTGATCCATGCGGATCAGCTGTGGGTAATATCGGATACTGCACTCGGTTTTCTTGATCACAAAGGGAAGAACATATTTGACAGGATACTTCCTATAGCAACAATGTATCTTAAGTTTGTGGGAAATCAGATGAGACATGTTCCCCGTTATGATCAAAGGACTGATATCGGAATAATATATTCGGGAGACGTTGAAAAAGAATATCTGGAAAGATGGACCCAAAGGGCAGCCATCAATTTTGAAAGCAGGTCACTTGGAGTTTTTGGCAAGAATGAGATAAAGGAGGCCGTATCATGCATGTGTTGATAATAAACGGAAGCCCGCGTGTCAAAGAATACAGCAATACGGATAAGATATTGGAGAAGTTTACAAAAGGAATGTGCGAAAACGGTACGACTTTCGAACAGTATGAGGTATCCGATGTCAAACAGTGGGAAAAAATGAGAGAAGCGTATTATAATAACAGTAAGATCCTCATTGCCCTACCTCTTTACGTTGAATGCATACCCGGGCTTCTTCTGGAGTTTCTGGAAACACTTGAGCCCAAAAACGATGGTACCGGGATGGCATTCATCTTACAAAGCGGGTTTGCGGAAGGAATACAGCTTCGCTGCGGAGAATCTTATCTTGAGATACTTGCAGGAAAACTTGGCTGTGAATACCTGGGCACACTCGTTAAGGGTGATAATTTTTCCATCAGGTTTTTCGAGGGAGAACAAAGAAACAGAGTCACAGGACCTTACACGGAAATGGGGCGTGAGTTTTCGAAAAACGGAGATTTCAGGTCTGAAGCATGCAAGAGATTTACGGGCCCGGAGATTTTTCCCGCACATATCCGGTTTATAGTCGGACTGATGTTTAAGACCTTTGCCAAAAAGATGTTTAAAAAGATTGCTGAAAACTGGGGATGCACCAGGGCGATCGACTACAGGCCGTATCAATAATAGAAGGAATAAAAATGGGACGCAAAACACAGATCACACGAGAAATGATTTTAAAAGCGGCATACGAACTGCTTGATGAATCAGGAATTGGAGCTGTAGCGATAAAAACCATCGCAGCACGCCTTGGTTGTTCGACACAGCCTGTTTCATGGCAGTTTGGAAGCATGCTTGAGTTAAAAAAAGAACTTTATGATTATTCGGTTAAAATGCTCTACGGATCCCTGGAAGAAGATATGAAAGGTAAGGATGCGATCGATGCGTTCTTTATATCAGGTATCAGATATATCTCCGGGGCATGTGATCATCCGAACGTCTTCAAGTTTGTAAATGTGGAAGATCCCATGGTTACGATAGGAGAGAGGATAGGCGGTGATGCCAGTATCTTCTCAATACAGTTTGATGATGAAGCCGCAAAGATGCTTGAATCTGAATATGACATTGCACCCGAGAAGATCGGTGAAATGGTGAGGGATATAGTCATATATACACATGGCCTTGCGGTTATGATGATGTTCGATAATTACAGGCTTCCTAAGAAAGATGCCTGTATAATGGTGCTCAATATGGGAATAAGGCTGGCGAAAAATCTGGGCATAGAAATCGATGAAAAGAAAAGATCAAAATTGCAAAAACAGCTTGATTGATAGACCCTCGGGACGGGTTTGTTTTGGACCCCCGGGACAGTCCCGGGGGTCCAAAACAAA
>OMRF01000114.1 GCA_900313435.1 uncultured Lachnospiraceae bacterium
CAAGTTTGATCTCCATAATAACCTCTCTATGGACCCCCGGGACGGAGTTGGGGGTCCATTAATCAAAAAGATCATCCAGTGTCAGAACTCTTGTAATGTGTTCAGTATTTGCTGACCCTTTGATACCTTCAGCACTGATCATAACAAGCTTTATAGCATGCTTCTTCTTTGTTTCCTGCTTATATAATTCAATTTTCTTAAGCAGGTCCTCTTCATATTCAGAACTAATCGAAAAGGCAGTATCCGTGAACTTCTCTTCACACAAGTTTACGATGCCGTCATCCCGTTCTATTACCAGATCGATCTGTGCTCCGCCTTCTTTCCTGCTGCTTATCCATGAATATTCATTTGTATTTACGCCGGATATTCCTAAGGCTCTCTTTATCTGTTCAATATGAAATAAACATAACACTTCGAAAGCATGTCCTCTCCAATTCATATACTTTCCCGTATCAGCTTTATACTCTTCAAAGCTTTTTACCTGCACCGGGGCATTCTTAGATAAAAAGTTATAATGGAACAGAAGGAACGGATCTACCAATTGCAGTCTTAACGGATGACCTTTTATGTAATTATCCTTGCTCTCATGCACATATCCACACTTAACAAGATCATCGACCGCTCGGGTGAAAGTGCCTTGAGAAATACCTAACTCTTCCTGACACTGAGCTTTGGGCATACCATAAATATTATGCGACAGTCTCTCCATAATTCTGTTATATACCGGAGACTTCTTTAAAGTCGCTTCTAAAAGCTTCTTGGATTCATTACGAAGCAACGCATGCTGGTTAAAGCAAAGTGTGTTGATATTCCACGTAAGGCTTTCACCGGAATTCAGCAGATCAAAAAAGAAAGGAAGCCCGCCAAAGATCATTTGTGCTTCAGCAATCTGTTTGCGTGACCAGCCGAAATCCCTGTCATTCATATACTGCTCTGTTTCTTTGAGTGAAAATGGTCTTAAGAATATCTGGCATGTGACTCTGTCATAGAGACTCCCGGAATCTTCCAGGATATTTTGTATGATCCACGATGTCGCACTGCCGCATATAATAAACAAAAGATTGTTATCAGCAGTGCCACATCTGTTCCAGAACTCCCCGAAAGCCATCAAAAAATCGGATTTTGCGGTAACAAACCAAGGGAATTCATCAAAGAATACTATTCGTTTTCCATGAACAGAACATATTACATCGTCAGATTTAAGAATCTTCTCCAGTCTGGAGAAGGCTTCAAACCAGTTCTTCGGTCTTTTTTTGTTGGTATCACCGGCATCTTTCAACCTTTGATGAAATGATTCCAATTGAGCCGTTTTATTGCCGCCTTCAACACCTGTTACCCTGAAAGCAAAGTAGTTTGCAAAAGTCTGTTCAATTAGGTATGTTTTGCCGACACGGCGCCTTCCATATACGCATACCAATTCGGATTTCTTTGTTTTTGCACAACGCTCAAGTTCATGAATCTCATTTTTGCGACCAACCACTCTCATAAGCAGATCTCCTTCACTACAATGCAATTATTATAGTTTTATATCCATCTTATGTCAATATTTACGGTGATAACTGGAGAAAAAATGCAATATTAAGTGATTTTCTCCATTTATAACTGTTGTTGGTATAATGGACCCCCGGGACTGTCCCGGGGGTCCAAAATTATATTTCTGCGACACTGTGGCGGTCTACATGGCAGCACATATTCACCGCCACCGGAAGACCTGCTATATGAGTAGGATAGGTTTCGATATTTACGGCAAGGGCGGTTGTTGATCCGCCAAGGCCGGCAGGACCTATATTGAGGGAATTGATCTTTGAAAGAAGCTCTTCTTCAAGAGCCTTGATCTCTTCTTTTTCGCTGTTTTTCCCAACCTCTCTCGTCAGGGCGTGCTTTGCCATGAGAGCTGCCTTTTCAAAATCACCGCCGATCCCGACTCCTATCACGAAGGGAGGGCAGGCATTTGGTCCTGCTGCCTTTACGGTCTCAATCACGGCATCCTTTACGCCTTCAACGCCCTGGGCGGGTTTTAGCATATAGAGCTTTGACATATTCTCCGAGCCGAAGCCCTTGGGGGAAATCGTGATCTTTATCTTATCGCCCTTCACTATCCTTTCGTGGATGATAGCCGGGGTATTGTCCTTTGTATTTACTCTGTCAAGAGGATCTAAGACCACGGATTTTCTCAGATATCCGTCTTCATAGGCAATTCTTACGCCTTCATTTACCGCGTCCTCTATATATCCCCCAACAAGCTCTACCTCCTGCCCTATCTCGAGGAAGACCACGGCCATTCCTGTGTCCTGGCAGATCGGTATCTGCTCCTTTTCTGCGATCTCCATATTTTCACAAAGAGAAGAGAGCACCCTCCTTCCAAGGGCGCTCTCCTCGTTTTCACATGCATTTTTCAGCGCTTTTGAAACATCATCCGAAAGAACATGATTCACGCGCTCAAACATCTCTGCGACTTTTTGGGTAATTAATGCTACATCAATCCTGCGCATCGTTTGATTCCTCCGTTGGTTCATCGGGTTTGATGTCATCAGGGTCAACTATAGCCTCCTGACGGACCTTGGCAATTGAGATCACCTTCTGTCCATCTGAGAGATTGATCAATTTCACGCCCATTGCGATACGGCTTGTAAGTCTTGTATCGTGGACCTTGATCCTGATGATTATGCCGCCGGTATTGATGATCATCACTTCGTCATCATCATTTACGAGCTTGACTCCGACGACGGGACCTGTCGTTTCCGTGATCTTGTAGTATTTGACGCCCTTTCCTCCGCGGTTATGGAGAGGGAATTCCGTGGTCAATGTGCACTTTCCGTAGCCGTTCTCTGACGCCATCATGACGGCCTGGCCCTGGGAAACAAGCTGCATTGCTATCACATGGTCGTCGGGACCCAGATTCATACCGATAACGCCGTAAGAAGCGCGTCCTGTGCAGCGGACATCGGAAAGCCTGAAGTGTACCGACATACCGAATTTGGTGAAAAGCATGGCTTCGTCATTATCCCTGGCCTTCTTTACTTCTATCAGAAGGTCATCCTCACGGAGATTTATGGCGATAAGCCCGTTTTTATTGATATTGGCGTATTCCGAAAGCTTCGTCTTCTTTGCCGTACCGTTGAAGGTCGCCATGAACAGGTATTCATCCTCGGGATAATCCTTCATGGGGATCATTGAGGTGATCTCTTCGTCGGGCTGCAGGGATATCAGATTCACTATCGCGACTCCCCTCGCCGTCCTTGAAGCCTCGGGGATCTTGTAGACCTTCAGCTTGTAGACCCGGCCCTTGTTCGTAAAGAAGAGGACATCATGATGGGTTGTGGTCTGGAAGAGATCTACCACGAAGTCATTTTCAATGGTCTCGATCGCCTTGATGCCGCGGCCTCCGCGATTCTGTACCTTGAAAGTATCCACGGGCATCCTCTTGATATAGCCGAATTTCGTGAAGGTGACTACAGTTTCCGTATCCGGAATGAGATCCTCATCCTCAAAATCCTCTTCATCAAAACTGATGGAGGTTCTGCGGTCATCCGAGTATTTCTCGGATATTTCAGTGATCTCAGTCCTGATCACGGCAAGGAGCCTCTTCTCGTCAGAAAGGATCAGCCTGTATTCCGCGATCTTTGCCTGAAGCTCCTTGTATTCTTCTTCAAGCTTTTCACGCTCCAAACCTGTCAGGGCGCGAAGCCTCATCTCAACTATCGCGGCTGCCTGCTTTTCCGAAAGCCCGAAGCGCGCCTTCAAGCCCTCCTTTGCTGCCGTGACATTTTCGGAGCCCCTTATTATCCTTATTACTTCATCGATATTGTCAAGGGCTATAAGGAGACCTTCAACTATGTGAGCTCTCTCCTCAGCCTTTGCAAGCTCGAATCTGGTGCGGCGTGTGACAACTTCCTTCTGATGCTCGAGATAGAGGTCGAGCATCTGCTTCAGGTTCAGGATCTTCGGCTCTCCTTTTACGAGGGCGAGCATTATCACTCCGAAGGTATCCTGAAGCTGAGTATGCTTGTACAGCTGGTTCAGCATGACCTGGGGATTTACATCCTTGCGAAGCTCTATAGTGACACGCATTCCCTCTCTTGAGGTCTCGTCAGTGATGGCCGTGATACCGTCAAGCTTCTTGTCCTTCACAAGATCGGCTATATTTTCGATAAGGCGGGATTTGTTTACATTGTAGGGAAGCTCTGTAATGGCTATCCTGTTCTTTCCGTTTGCCATGGGCTCTATATCGGTGACCGCACGGACTCTGATCTTTCCGCGGCCCGTGGTATAGGCATCCATGATGCCACGGGTACCGATGATCTCGCCTCCCGTAGGAAAATCGGGACCTTTGATTATCTCCATAAGCTCTGAAAGCTCTGTTTCACGGTCCTCATTGATATGATTGTCGATTATCTTTGCAACAGCGTCGACAGTCTCGGAAAGGTTGTGGGGAGGGATATTTGTCGCCATTCCAACCGCGATACCGGTAGTGCCGTTTACGAGAAGATTGGGGAATCTTGACGGAAGGACGGTAGGCTCTTTTTCAGTGCCGTCGAAGTTTGGCATGAAGTCCACTGTGTCCTTGTTCAGATCCTGGAGCATTGCCATTGATATCTTTGAAAGACGGGCCTCCGTATACCTCATGGCAGCGGGGCTGTCACCGTCGACGGAACCGAAGTTCCCGTGTCCCTCGGCAAGGATATAGCGGGTGTTCCAATCCTGGGCCAGATTCACGAGGGCACCGTATATGGAGCTGTCGCCGTGAGGGTGATATTTACCCATGGTATCACCGACGATACGTGCGCACTTTCTGTGGGGCTTGTCCGGTGTATTGTTGAGTTCAAGCATTGAGAAAAGAACTCTTCTCTGCACGGGCTTTAAGCCGTCACGCACATCGGGAAGAGCGCGGGAGGCTATAACCGACATGGCATAATCGATATAGGAAGATTCCATGGTCTTTTTGAGACCAACCTCCTGTATCTCGTCGCCCTGCCTTTCGGGGGCGGAAGATGCTTCCTCTATGATCTCGTTTTCGTTGTCATTATTGATATTGTCTGACATATTCTTCTATCCCTTAGATATCTAAGTTCTGTACGAACCTTGCGTTTTCTTCTATGAATTCCCTTCTGGGTTCGACCTGGTCTCCCATAAGTATTGAGAAAGTAAGGTCAACCTCGGACTGGTTCTCGTCATCTATCATTACTTTTTTGAGGATCCTGTGCTCGGGATCCATTGTTGTTTCCCAAAGCTGGGAAGCGTCCATTTCACCCAATCCTTTATATCGCTGGATCTTGACGGAATTGTCGAGACCGATCTCATTTAAAATCTTCTCCTGCTCCTCGTCATTGTAGGCGTAATAGACTTTTTTGTTCTTTTCAACCTTGTAAAGAGGAGGCATGGCAAGATATACATGACCCTGCTTGATGAGCTCAGGCATAAATCTGTAGATAAAGGTCAACATCAGGGTATCGATGTGAGCGCCGTCCACGTCGGCATCGGTCATGATGATGATCTTGTCATAGCGGAGCTTTGTGATATCAAAATCATCATGGATGCCTGTCCCGAAGGCCGTGATCATGGCCTTGATCTCTTTGTTCTCATAGATCCTGTCTTCACGGGCCTTTTCCACATTCAATATCTTTCCGCGAAGGGGAAGTATGGCCTGTGTCGCGCGGGAACGGGCTGATTTCGCGGAACCGCCTGCGGAATCTCCCTCGACTATGAATATCTCGCACTTCTTCGGATCCTTGTCCGTGCAATCCGCAAGCTTTCCGGGAAGGGCTGTGGAATCAAGAGCCGTCTTCCTTCTCGTAAGATCCCTCGCCTTTCTGGCTGCGGCGCGCGCACGCTGGGAAAGGATGGATTTTTCGCATATCGTCCTTGCTACCTGAGGATTCTGCTCAAGAAAATATGTGATCTTTTCCGTCACAATGCTTTCAACCGCGGTACGGGCATCGGAATTACCCAATTTCTGCTTCGTCTGTCCCTCGAACTGGGGATCTTCGATCTTTACGGATATGACAGTAGCAAGACCTTCCCTTATGTCCTCGCCGGCAAGAGCCTCGTCATTATCTTTTAATATCTTGTTGTCGCGGGCATAGGAATTGAATATCTTGGTAATGGCGCGGCGGAAGCCCTCAACATGGGTACCGCCTTCGGGAGTGATGATATTATTCACAAAACCAAGGCAGGTCTCGTTATAGGAATCATTGTGTTGCATGGCGACCTCTACAAGAACTCCGTCCCTTTCGCCCTCGCAGTAGAGCACATCCGGATAGAGCACCTGATTTCCGCGGTTCAGATATGTCACGAATTCCTTGATACCGCCCTCATAGTGGAAGGTCTTTGTCTTTTCAGGCTCCTCCCTTTCGTCCGTAAGAGTGATCTTCAGGCCTTTTGTAAGAAAAGCTGTCTCTCTTAAACGCACGCGTAGCGTATCATAATCATAATTTAAGGTTTCAAATATCTCTTTGTCGGCAAGGAAGGTGACCTCGGTTCCTGTCTCTTCCAGAGGGCATTCGCCTATCTCCCTTAGAGGATACATGGTCTTTCCGCGCTCATAACGCTGCTCCCAGATCTTTCCGTCCCTCTTGATATGGACAACGAGAAACTCTGAAAGTGCGTTCACGACTGAAGCTCCGACACCGTGGAGACCTCCGGCAACCTTATATCCTCCTCCGCCGAACTTTCCGCCGGCGTGGAGTATGGTAAATACAACCTCAACGGCAGGGATACCTGCCTTGTGGTTGATACCTGTAGGGATACCGCGGCCGTTGTCCCGGACCATAATTATATTATCTTTTTTGATAAAGACATTGATCTCGGAGCAGGCGCCTGCAAGGGCTTCATCGACCGAATTATCTACTATCTCATAGACCAGGTGATGAAGACCTCTCGGTCCCTGGGAACCTATATACATTCCGGGCCTTTTTCTTACGGCCTCAAGACCCTCCAGTATCTGTATCTGGTCGGCGCCGTAAGCCTCGGAAACATTCAAACTTTCTTCGTTTTCGGGCATAAAAAACCTCTCTTTAGAACTAAACAAACAACCTGTTTATTTTAACAGATTTCAGCTTTTCCCGCCACAACTTTGATGATGCGATCGGTGTGAAATCTTTCGTTTACGAAGTCATCAAGGCCTGTACAGGTGATGATGGTCTGGACATTTGATATGGATGAGAGCAGGAGATTCTGACGGTTCCGGTCAAGCTCCGACAACACATCATCAAGAAGGAGGACCGGCTCTTCCCTGATCAGGGTCCGTACTGTCTCTATCTCTGAAAGCTTGAGTGACAGAGCGGCAGTCCTCTTCTGTCCCTCTGAACCGAAGGTTCTGATATCCTTTTTTTCTATGAGAAATTCTATATCATCTCTGTGAGGTCCCACGGAAGTTATGCCCATCCTTTTGTCGCGGTCACGGGCCATAAAAAGCCTTTCCGAAAGATCCTGTTCTGAAACGTCAGGCTTGTACTTAACTTCCGGCTCTTCCCTTTCTCCCGATATTTTTTTATGAATTTCAGATACTGTGGGAGCTATGCTCTTTATAAATTCACGGCGGCGTTTTATTATCTTTTCTCCGAAGGTGACAAGCTGAAGATCCCATGTATCAAGGGTGTCGGCATTTTCAGACCTGGGATCTTCGATCATTTTCTTTAAGAGCGCATTTCTCTGTTCAAGAATTTTTTTGTATGAAGTAAGGTCATTGAGATAGATCCTGTCAAGACGGCATAGCTCGATATCCATGAAATGTCGCCGCATATCAGGTCCTTTTTTTATTATCTCGAGATCTTCAGGAGAAAATAATATGATATTGCAGATGCCGAAAAGATCAGACGCTTTTTTGAGAGGTATCTGATTTAAGGCGATACCTTTTTTTGCGCCTTTTTTGAGATGAATGTCTATTCTTTCGTCTGAATCATCTTTTGAAATTATAGCCTTTATATGAGACTCCGAGGCACCGAATCTTATAAGCTCATTATCATGACTCCCTCGCGGAGATTTCGCTGAAGCACATAGAAAGCAGGCTTCTAGAAGATTTGTCTTTCCCTGGGCATTTTCCCCAAAGATAATATTGTTTCCCGGAACAAATTCGATATTCAGACTCTCATAATTTCTGAAATCCTTTAATTCAAGGCTTTTCAATATCATCTTATGCCGATGTTTATAGGAAGGACAACATAATCATAGGTACCCTCCTCATCCTTGATGATGGCGGGACTTCTTGAATTGAGAAAATAGAAATCAATGGACTCCTCATCTATAGCGCGTATCGCGTCCATTAAGAATTTCGGATTAAAACCTATTACCATATCATCGCCTTCTTTTTTGATCTCAAGCTCTTCATTCATTGAGCCTCTGAAGGAATCGATGGACATCCGGACTGTCTGTCCTTCAATCGAAAAGACTATGGGCTTTTTGTCAGTCTCGTTTGACATTATCGAGAAACGGTCAAGAAGATCCGAAAGCTGCTTTTTGTCACATCTCATCTTTGTTACGAAATCGGGGGATATCATCTTGTCTATCATGAAATATTCACCCGAAATGAGATCTGAAACAACGGTTGTCTTCTCATACTCAAAGATAATATGATTTTCGGTGATATAGATCTCGACCATATCCTCGGCTCCGCCGGGCATTATCTTTGATATTTCATTCAATGTTTTTACGGGAATGATGGCTTTGCTTTCTTCAACAGATTCTTTTAAGGCTACATTCCTGATGGCGACCCTGTTTCCGTCAAGAGTAACTGCTTTCAGATTGTTCCCGGATAACTCAAAATATTCGCCTGTCATGAGTTTATTATTGTTGTTCTGAGCGGCAGCAAAGGAAGTCTGACGTATCAGATCCTTAAGACCAAGCTCTGAAATAATGATGGGATTATTCCTCGCGATCACCGGAATATGAACAAAGTCCTCGGCTGATTTTCCTGAAACCTTTACCTCTGCCTTTTCACACGTTATCGTAGTATGGAATCTTTCATCAGTGTCAATGGTAACCTGGCTCGAAGGAAGCTTTCGCACCAGCTCTCCTAAGAATTTTGCCTCGATACCCACAGTTCCCGGTTCTTCTATCTTTCCTTCAATGATAGTCTCTATACCGAGCTCTATATTGTTTGCAGTGAGTTTGATCTCATCCGTAGTCGCGTCTATGATGATACACTCAAGTATCGGCATGGTAGTCCTTACGGGAAGTGCTTTTGAAACGATGTTCACTCCTTTAAGGAGTTCGGACTGCTCAAGGGTTATTTTCATCTGATGCCTCTTTCATAAAAATAATAATATTATTATTAATATTAGTATTATAACCTGTCGAAAAGTTGAAATATAGCTTAAAGCCTTGTATTTAAAGGGTTACAGGATGTCGGTCACTTTGTTTACGAAGGGCGGATCTTTTTCTTTATCACGTCGATCTGGTTCTTAAGATCGGGGTCTGTCTCGTATTCATCAGCAATTTTTTGAACACCGTGGATAATAGTACTGTGGTTTCTTCCGCCGAGGAAGGAGCCTATTACCTCTAATGAACATTCCGTCATTGTTTTGCACAGATACATGGCGATCTGCCTGGGACGTGAGATGTCATTTGATCTGCTCTTTCCGGTCATCTGATCGAGAGCTACGGAGAAATGCTCGCAGACTATCTCTATTATAGTCTGAGGAGTGATCTCACGGGGCTTGTCGGGATCGATGATGTTGTGAAGCTCTTTCTGGGCTATATCCATGGTGACTTCCGTATTTGTAAGACGCGATACAGCCATAAGCTTATTCAACGCGCCCTCAAGCTCACGGATATTTGATTTTACATTTGTAGCAACGTAGTTGATAACCTCGTCTGAAAGTCTGAAGTTCTTTTCTTCCGACTTTTTCTGGAGGATAGCCATACGAAGCTCGTATTCAGGAAGGCCGATGTCCGCCATAAGGCCCATTTCAAAACGTGTCCTGAA
>OMRF01000140.1 GCA_900313435.1 uncultured Lachnospiraceae bacterium
AATTCGGCATTGAAGCAGATGCAGACAAAGGTGGAGATACTTTCGGACGAGTTCAAGCATGTCCAGAAATACAATCCCATAGAATACGTGAAGGCCCGGATCAAGAGACCGGAGAGCATAGTTTCAAAGCTGAAGCGCTATGGGTTTTCGGACAGCATAGAAAACATGATCCGTCATGTCAATGATATAGCGGGACTCCGTATTATCTGCTCCTTCACATCCGATATATACAGGCTTTCAGAGATGATAGGCTCCCAGGACGATATCACGGTGCTTTCGGTGAAGGATTACATCGAAACCCCCAAGTCATCGGGCTACAGGAGCTATCACATGATAGTTTCAGTGCCGGTTTTTCTCTCGGACAAGGTAGTGGATACAAAGGTAGAGGTCCAGATCAGGACTATCGCGATGGACTTCTGGGCTTCCCTGGAGCACAAGATCCAGTACAAGTTCAACGGTAAAGTACCTGACCACATCAGTGTAGACCTTTGGGAGTGCAGCGATATCGTGAGTATGCTGGATCAGAAGATGCTCTCCCTGAATGAGGCTGTAAACCGCGCTCAGGCAAAGCTTTCGGAAGAGGAGGAGATCAAGGAGCGCCAGGAGCGGATCAAGCTGAAGGCTGAGCTGAAGGCGGAGAAGGAAGCAAATAAAGAATGAGCCCCCGGGAAGAGATACTTGAAAAAGAAAACAGAATATTGAAGAGGGAGTACAAAAGGCTCGAGCAGGATCTTCAGATGCTCTCAAATCTGAACGATTACGCTTCAAGACTTCGCAATTTCAATGAAGAGAGGGTCGTCGCGGCAAACAGGGCCAAGAGTAATTTTCTTGCAAATATGTCGCACGAGATACGGACTCCCATGAACGCGATCATCGGAATGGATGAGATGATAATCAGGGAGACACAGGACCCGAAGATAAGCAAGTATGCCCTCGATATAAAAAGCGCGAGCAAAACGCTCCTGTCGATAATAAATGATATCCTGGATCTTTCCAGGATCGAATCCGGAAGGATGGAGATAATTCCGGTCGAATATGACAGCGCGTCAGTTTTTAATGACATCGCGAATATGACAAGGAAAAAGGCCATTGATAAGGGGCTTGATTATTATCTTGATGTTGCAAAGGATATTCCGGCACGGCTGTACGGTGATGAGATAAGGATCCGGCAGATCATGCTCAACATTATCAATAATGCCGTTAAATATACCGAAGAGGGCGGTATCAGGATATCAGTCACATATGATCACGATATGGAAACGCTCTTTGTGGCTGTGAGCGATACGGGGATAGGGATCAAACCCGGTGATCTCGACAGGCTTTTTAATTCTTTTCAGAGACTTGAGGAGACCAGAAACAGAAACATCGAGGGGACAGGGCTGGGGCTCAACATAACAAAACAACTCACCGAGATGATGGGTGGACATATGATCGTGGAGAGCGAATACGGAAAGGGCTCCACGTTTACGGCAGTGATCCCTCAAAAGACGATAGACGGGTCTCCTATAGGTGATTTCAACGCTTATCTGAAAAAAGCGATGGCACAGGCTGAAGAATACCGGCCGATACTGGTTGCACCGGAAGCGAAGATCCTTATCGTTGATGACAATGAAATGAATCTTGATGTCATTGCGGGACTTCTTAATAGTACGAGGATAAAGCTTACTACGGCAGGTTCGGGAGCGGAGTGTATCAGGTGCCTGAAGGAAGGATCATATGATGTCATACTCCTCGATCAGATGATGCCTGGAATGTCCGGGAAGGAGACGCTTAACGTCATAAGGGGTGAGCGTCTTGCCGATAATACTCCGGTCATCGCGCTTACCGCTGATGCGATCGTCGGGGCCAGAGATAATTATCTTCGGGACGGATTTACGGATTATCTTTCAAAGCCTGTGATGTATGAGGACCTTGAGAGAATACTTCTTAAATATATCGATGCAAGCCTTCTTATGACAGAGGAGATGCTCAAATATGAGGAGGAGAACAAGCCAAGGCCGATCGTTCTCGTCGTAAATGACTCGCCTGAAAGATTGAATGAAATAAAAGAGATGCTCGGCACCGGCTTCAAGGGAGTGTATGTCAGGGATGAAGAACAGGCTCAGAAGTATCTGGAGGGACACGAGGTAGAATTTGTGATAAGAGACGGTGGCCCAAGATGAGATCCCTGCAGGCATTTACAAAAGAAGTCGATGATATAGCGATCGCCGTAGATGAGTTGTCAGCCCAGATAGACCGGTCAAAGCTTTTGAACAACTCCTGCGGGATCGTTTTTTGCGGCTTTGAGCCGGATATGGAAGCACTTATCGCAGGCCTCAGAGGGGTGCTTCCATTCCCGTTTTTTGGCTGCACCGGCATAGGCATCCTGTCAACGGAAGGATATTCTCAGAGCAGTATATCGCTGCTCGTGCTCACGGCCGATGATGTTGAGTTTGCGGTAGGTATGACGGAGAATATCAACTCCATGGATGATATACCGTGCTTTGCGAAAACTTACCGCGAATGCAGAGCAAAGCTGTCAGGCGATGACAAGCTGATATTTACCTATGTTCCATGGCTCAACAACATAATGTTTGATGAGATCGTAAGTACTCTTGACGCTGAATCGGGACATGTCCCGGTTTACGGAGGGATAGCTTCTGACGGGTGGACGTTTGACGAAACGTATGTCTTCACGGATCAGGAGGCGTCAATGTCGAAGGGCGTGATCATGGTCATGTCGGGGAATATCAATCCTATATTTACGATAGAGCATTCGACAACACTGACCACAAACCTTCACAAGATAGTAACGAAGGCTGAGGGGACTGTTGTCTATGAACTGGACGGAAAGCCTGTCACCGATTTTATCCGAGACATGGGACTTATCACGGACAAAACGTCGGTCATACTTGATTATCTCGGAACACCTTTTCTGGCGACACAGAAGACTCCGGACGGTGACGAGATCGACACCTTAAGGTGCCTTGGAGTGATAGATCATGAAAAGCAGTCCTGCGGCTACATAGGCAAGATAGAGGAAGGCTCGGAGCTTAACATGGTTCTCATTTCAAAGGAGGATATAGAACGCTCGGTGAAGGACGCATTTGATGAGATACTTGATAGCATCAATTCAGTATCCGGCTATGAATTCAGTACGATCATATGCTCTTCCTGTGCCGCGAGATACTGCCTGATGGTCGCTGACAAGAACACGGAGGGCAGGGCATATGAAGGCAGGCTCCCTGAAAACGTGAAATTGCAGGGCGTTTACATTTACGGTGAGTTCTGCCCGGCACACGGAAAGCATCAGGGTAAATTGTACAACGTGCTTTCAAATGAGACGTTTACGATACTCGCGTTCTGATCCTGGTTTTGGTCCCCCGGGCCTCCGGTTTTTGGACCCCCGGGACAGTCCCGGGGGTCCATTTTTAAAAATGCCTTGACAAGCGTGTTTGCTTTTGTTAATATCGTTAGGCGCGTTGCAAAAGGCGCGATGCGGAAGTGTCGGAATTGGCAGACGAGCAAGACTAAGGATCTTGTGGGAGCAATCTCGTGTGAGTTCAAGTCTCATC
>OMRF01000169.1 GCA_900313435.1 uncultured Lachnospiraceae bacterium
AAAATCATTCTTATCAGCCTCTGTGCCTGTTTGACGGCATCCATCCTCGTATTCGTTCCACATCTCAAGCCACGTTCTGCAGGCTTCAGGGAACGCCTGCACATTGCCGCAATCGGTGATCGCTATAGCCTTATATCCCTTATCGTATGCATATCGGACCAGTTCATCCGGAGCAATCAGCCCTTTACCCGCTGACATCTTCGTGTGACAGTGAAGCTCTATAATACCATCAGCATCTGCCTTTCGCCTGTGAAACAAACATTCATATATTTCCTTAACCACACGGCAATCCGCAAGTAGATCAGAGTCACCCCCGGTGTTTATTCCATAGTAATCCGCAAGCGCCGAAACAGAACGGCTTTGTCCCTTAGGAAGCCGGTTCTTTGCAATATTATTTATGTCTATATATTCTTTCCCTGTTGCAGTCCCCGGCAGCTCAGTCACCGCCACGCTCAGGAACCCCATAACAAAAGGAGCATCATGGCATACAAGAACATCGTCTCCGATAAATCCCGAAAAATCCGCCAGGATATCTTTAAGAGCAGGACTATGCTCAACCATACTGTCCGTAATACCCGTCAGTTTACTTACTTCCGGTGGGATCGGAACATTTGGATTAACTAAGGAATCAAACTCCTTTATTATCTTTTCGCCTTTCACTTTAACGGCTGATATCCGAATTATTTTATCGTAATTAACGGCTGTCCCCGTGGTTTTGATATCAACCGTCACATAATCAGCCAGGTATTTCTTTAACTCTCGTCCGGTATCTTTTGGCAGCATATACAGACCTCCTTCCAGGTTTTTATGAATATTATCAGAATCCGCAAATACCGCATTTGTCTTATCCATAAGGTCGTTATACATTAAGTGATGATCCATCATTCCTTCTCATTGCAGAATCTTCGCACCTCTTCCGGTGTTGTTTCTATCCACACGTTTCTTGCCCCTTCATCATCAAGCAAGTGCCTTATGATCTCTTCTCTGGCAAAATTATCCGCTTCCGTGCTGTACTTCCTGACAGTAGCCTCTGCATATTTCCTTTTTCCATCTGCAATTATCCGATACACCATATCCGCCGCCCCCCTGCTTTGTAAGGGCAGTGTATCACAGAGAATATTGCAAAAGCGTCATAAGTATGTCGCAATAAAAAACAGCCTGTAAACATTGTATATGTATGATATGTGTGCTATCATCTTAGTATAATTTAAGTTACTATTTACGGCCGGATCGCGCTTTTGATGAAATTATCCGGTCTGAAAAACAGACCGGATCATCGGAACGATCCGCACAATTTGCACAGCAAATTGGCGAATGCTTCGCGATTACGGCCAAAAGGCCATGAGTAACTAATTTAACGCGTGGTTGAAAAAGAGCCGCTTAGGATAAGTCCCTCGCGGCTCTTTTTCTATATAAGGCTTTCTGCCAATATTCTTCTCCCCAATATCGGGGCAGCTACTATTAAATCATCGATCGTGAAATAGTCCTACGCCTTGTAGACCTCCTCGCCGTCTATTATGGTGGCGATAATATTTGCCTGCGCAACCTTCTCGATGTCGTCATGCAGGAAATCGCAGTCGAACACAGTCATATTTGCAAGCTTGCCAAATTCGATGGAGCCCATGCGATGCTCCTGACGCCACTGTCTGGCAACATTGATGGTCATGGCGCGTAAGGCCTGTTCGCGGCTGATGGCTTCCCCGGTATTGCGCCGTGTATCCACTCCCGGCATCATTGCCTTCGGAACTGCACGGGTTTCTGCCATGTAGATGCTGGCCTTGACATCCATCACCGGGGATATCGGATAATCCGAATGGAAGACCACGTTTGCCCCTGCGTCGTAGAAGGACTTGATCGGGTAAGCCTGATCCGCAAGCTCTTTCCCGACATATCGGACCTCCTGTTCATAACCGCCCGGTATTTTTGCCACCCAGAGGGGCGCTACCGCCGGTATGGAGCCTGTCTCGGCCATGAGGCGGATATCGTCATCTGTCACAAAATGCAGATGGGCCAGAACGTTGCGCTGATCCACATCGCCGGTGATCTTTTCCGCATCTTTGATACAGCCCAGCATGAAGTGGGTTGCGCCGCCTCCTTCGGAATGAACATGGACGGACAGCCCCTCCTTGTCCGCTTCGACAATAAGCGCCACCATCTTGTCGTGATCGTTAAAACGCTCCACGCCATGGTATCCGGGCTGATCGGCGTAATCCTGATTCTGCCAGCCGGTGTGTGCCTCAGTTACTCCGTCCAGGAAAGTCTTAACACCGACCACATGGAAATGCTCACTGTTCATCCGCGCGCGTTTTGCGGCGATGCGGGCAATCTCCGCCTTCGCGTCATCGACATTGTCCGGAACCATTAAATAGGCATAGGTGCGAAGCTTCAGCTTACCCTCCTCTTCCAGTTCCCGGTAAGCCACTGGAGAATCCGGATAGAAAAGCTCAGCCCCTGCATCGGCAACAGCGGTAAAGCCGCTCTTAAGAGCAATATCCTGCCAGGCGAGCAGATAGGCTTTCGCATCCTCAACGGTAGTCGGAAGATTGTTTAAGATTTCTACAACAGGCAATTCACAGATGTAGCCGTCAGGTTCCCCATTTTTATCCACATGTACCATGTCGTAGCCGACTTTCTTTGCATATTGTGCATCTATGCCGGCCCATTCGAGAGCCTTCGTATTGAGAAGCATTGAATGTCCGCCGCCGGTGTTCATTATAAGCGGCTTCTCCGAGCAGATCTCGTCCAGATACGCCTTTGTGACATATTCTTCATTTTCGGCCCACCCGGCAGCCATATAGATTTTTTTCTCCGGATTCTTTTCGATGAATTCCTTAATTATCTCCCGGTATTTCACATAATCGGTGGTTAAGCCGGCCTGCGAGAGATTTGCCTGCCCGACAGCGCGGTCTCCGGCCAGATGGCCATGGCAATGAGATTCCAGGAAGCCGGGATAGATGAAGTTATCACCGTAATCCAGTACCTGTGCGTTGTCGCCGGCAAGCTTCTTTGCTTCCTCTGCATCGCCGATATAGGAAAACACGCCGTCCCTGACCAGTGCCGCCCCGGCAGAAGGTCTTTTGTTGTCCATAGTGATGATGTTGCCGAGAATAAGTGTCTGTTTCATGAAATACCTCCTCGTTTTCATTTGACCGATACCGCGCCGGTTTGCCTGCAAACTGTGCGCTTCGGAACAAAATATGGTTTGTTCCGATTCATTCAGCCTGCTGACTGAATGATTTCATTATAAAGGCCCGATC
>OMRF01000135.1 GCA_900313435.1 uncultured Lachnospiraceae bacterium
ACCCAAACGCCAATTATAATATGGATAAGTTTCACTATAGTCTTTCTCTTCTTCTTTGGGGATCATCTTATCAACCAAAACCAATGATTGTCCGGCAACATCCCCCCACTTCCAACTATATGTGGCAGTTATTGATTTTACCGAATTATCATCATAAAAATCTGCACTTATTGTTTTTAAAGTCATGTTTTGGTTGTAGTAGTAGTTGACCTGATTAACCTGGGTTTCCGCCTTCGCCGTCAAACTGATCCACGGCACCAGCCCCATAACCATCGCCAGCGTGAGCAAAAAGCTCAGCAGCTTCCTTTTGATCATTTTTTGTTTCATACACCTCTCCTCTCTTTACTGATCATTTTTCAGACAAAAAAAAGCCCGCAAGAAAACTTCCGGTGAACTGGAAGCTTTCTTGCGGGCATTATCCACAAAAGCGCTATTATGCTGTCTCGTCTCGTCTCGTCTCGTCTAAAAGACGATGCAGCTCTGCCATATCCTGTCAACCCCTTTTAATAAAAAAATTGCACAATTTTTTTTATTATACATAGGAAGCATTACATAACCATTACACGGGCTCCGCATAGCTGTTCCTTAGGACTCACTCGGGAAAGATTTGCGGCAACTGATTTATAAATCAGGCCTCGTTCGTATTCCGATGCTACTAAACTCGCTTACGCTCGTTAAGTGGCCCTGGGGAGACAGAGAACTGCCCGAGACCACTGAAAAAGTAAAAATCCCCTCTGGAAAAAAACCCGATCCCCTTTGTAAAAAACAGATTGGCTCCAAATTTACGGCTTTTTCATTCCTTAAAAGATCCAAAATCAAAAACATCGTTCCGAAAAATGTTTAAGATTCGAGTGTAACGTTCCAAAAAATGTTGACAATAGTCATAATATTGATATCCTGTTTTCAGGAGGATAATATAATGGACCGATATATTTATGAGGATTTACTAAAATGGAAAAAAAGCAGTTACAGAAAACCTCTGATACTGTACGGAGCCAGACAGGTTGGTAAGTCGTTTATCATAACAGAATTTGGACACAGGGAATATGAGGATTTAGTAGTCTTTAACTGTGATAAAGATGAGAGAATTGCTGAAATATTTGATCATGGGTTTCGTATAAGCAGGATTTTGTCTGATTTGGAGATATTAGCCGAAAGGAAAATACTTCCCGGTCGGACATTGATTTTTTTTGATGAAATACAGGAAGTACCAAAGGCGGTGACGGCTCTCAAATATTTTTGTGAGGATGCACCTGAATATCATGTTATTTCAGCCGGGTCGCTTTTGGGACTGACTATTCATCAGGGCGCATCCTTTCCGGTGGGGAAGGTTGATGAGTTGACATTGTATCCCCTGTCTTATCCCGAGTTCGTTTTGGCAAGGCGGGGGCGGGGGGCTTACGATAAGCTCATGTATGCGCCGATGGAGGAACTGGATTCTCTTTCGGGCATGTATACAGAGACGCTCAGAGAGTATTATTTTACAGGCGGCATGCCGGAAGTGATACAGGCACTCTTGAATGGTCGGGAATATGCAGAGCTTAGGAATATGCAAAAGCGAATTTTGGCAGATTATTCAATGGATATCTCCAAGCATGCAAAGCCTGAAATATTGGGAAGAATACATCAGGTGTGGTCGTCTATACCACAGCAACTCGCCAGGAGCAACAAAAAATTCAAGTATGGGGATATACAAAAAGGAGCCAGAGCAAAAGATTTTGAACTTGCGATTGAGTGGCTGAAGGATGCAGGTATTGTATATAAGGTTTCGCGGGTAAGAAAGGCAGGACTGCCGTTAAAATATTATGAAGATTTTTCCGGGTTTAAGCTGTTTCTCTCCGATCATGGACTTATGGGAGCTATGGTCGATGCCCCGATATCGGAAATTCTGATCGGGAATAGTGTTTTTGAAGAATATAAGGGAACCTTCACGGAGCAGTATGTTTTGGAACAACTGAAAGCTCATGTGAAAACCGACATTTATTATTATGATACAGATACAACAAAATTAGAGTTGGATTTCCTGATACAGAATGAAAATGTATTGGTACCGATCGAGGTAAAAGCGGAAGAGAATCTTCGTTCAAAGTCATTGATCCAGTTTTATAAGGATCATCCGGATTCAAAACCCGTAAGGCTCTCGATGTCACCTTATCGAGAGCAGGATAATCTCACAAACATTCCGCTCTATGCTGCGTGTCGGGTAATCTGAGCCCCGGGGTATGACCGTAGAGGAAGTCCTGCCATACATCCTTGAGATTTCCGATGATGTCCCGGTGGATGATATATCATCGGCTGCGCTACGGAACCAGCCGCAGGAGAAGACAGCACTTCTTGGCAAGATCATAACCTACGACAAACACATTAAGGCTCGGAATCCAAAAGCCGGGGAACAGAACATTACACTGTATTTCGATTTTGAATTCCAGAATGAGTATAGAAAAACCACTCTTGGATATCCGCTGCTGAAACGGGGCTGGTTTTATGCGGCAAGGGAACTCGACAGCCAGCTCGGAGTACTGACGGAAGATACAAAATACAGTACTTTGCATAAATCTTACAGCATTTGGATCTGTAACGAGGACATACCGAAAGAGGAACAAAACTCAATGACCAGGTATCATATCGTTAAGGATGATGTGATAGGCCATTCAGAGGATGTACCTGAAAACTACGATCTTATGGAAGTCATAATGATCCGCCGCGGCGATGCCGAAATAGATGCAGAGATATTTGATTTCCTGAACGGTATCTTCAAGAGCGAGACAGAGAACCGTTCCCGGGGCTCATTATGGAGTCGGGGGATGATCTGAACAAAAAAAGACAGGGGCGATCCCCTGTCTTTTTTCTGCCAAAATGGCAGTTTCCGATCATTATTATTCTACTGTAAAGGCCACGCCCTCTGCCCTCCAGCCGATTGAGATCAGATGGTCATATTCGTCCTTGTCAGCAGTGAAGTGGTGCGCGCCGCTTATGGCATTGGGATTGTAAGCCCTGTAAACGGGAGTATTGCCCTTCGGGTCATAATAGAAGGCTACACCTTCGTCATTCCAGCCTTCCCCGATCAAGAACTCAACCTCAGCCCAGTCCCTGGTATAGTGGTGGTCTCCGGCGTTCGGGTTATAGACCCTGTATACGGGAAGCCCGCTGTTTGGAGCCTTCCACTCAAAGCCCTCAGCGTTCCAACCAACATATGCGAGGTATTTCGCTTCACCGAGGCTCGGAGTAAAGAAGTGCTCACCGGAATTCGGATTGTAGAGACGGTTCACTCCGACACCATTTGCAAATGCCGTGTAATTGTCTGAAAGATGAGCGCCTATCTCTTCTTCATTGAGCCCGGCCTTTTCAAGAGCCTCTTTTCCTTTGTCTGAAAGAAGAAGGAAATCTTTGAGATCTATATAATTGGATTCGCTCCTCAGGCTACGTGCTACGTCATAAGGGTCTGCGCTGTTGTACTCCTCAGTCAACGGCATTTTAAGAGAAACGAACCAATACTTTGTTACGGTAAGTCCTGAAGAATTCTTTGACTTTTTGTCAAAGTAGAAATTCTTTTCGCTGTAGATCTTGTTCTCATCCTGATCTCCTTCGGGCTTCAGGTCATCCTTCGTTCCGGATGCGCTGTCCATGAAGCTTATCAGGCCGTTTACAAGGAAATCCGTGCTTGGATTCTTTGCGTTTGTATAAAGTGCTACATTGGCGCCCTTGTTGTTCAGGATGGTGCATTCGTAGATCTCGATGTCCGGGCCGGAATTGCAGGTGATGCCGTTTGCCTTATTGCCCCAGGCAGCGCAGTTTATAAGCTTGTGCCTTCCGGTGATGTTTGAACCGCCGAGCTTGAAGCCGTTTCCGTTTCCGCTGCCTTCTTCACCGGAAAGATAATATCCGTTCCTGAAAGCTACGGAATTCTGGATCGTGACCGCTCCGATAGGACCGTCATCGGGCTTTGCGAAAAGATCCCATCCATCATCCGCGTTGTTGTAGGCTATGCAGCCGTCAAACACATTGCCTTCGCCGACATTCAGCTTTGCCTCAAAGCCGTCTGCGTCCTCGCGTCCGGAATCCGCATTGTTCCAGGAGGTGCAGTTTTTCACAAGGTTGTATGCGGGCCAGTCAGCCTTCGACTGGGAGCTGTTCAGACGGCTGATGGAGAAGCCGGTCTTTCCGTTGTTGTAGGTCCTTATGCCATTGAAGACATTGTGGCTTCCGGATACATGGAGCCCCTTCGCTCCGTCTGCGGTACTGTTCACGTCTATGTTTTCAACCACCCACCAGTCTCCTGCAAATTCAAAGCCTGTGTTCGCGCCTGTATTTGAATAGCCGAAATCAAATACCGCCCGCTGTCCGTCTTCTGTCTTCATGGTTATCGGAGCCTCAGCGGTCCCGTCGATGTTCGGATATACGAAGACGGTATTTACAGGTGTTTTTTCTCCGGTCTTGTCATAGAGCATCGCGCCTTCAGAAAGATCATAGAAACCGGACTTGAGGATAATAGTCTGTCCCGGAGCAGGTCTTGTGACCGCAGTGAAGATATCAAGGGGAGCCTCCTTTGTTCCGGCTCCGTCCGGTGTACCGTCGGGGGAGACATAAATAGTATTCCCGGCAACAGGAAGCCACGATACCGTGAACTCTCCCGCGATCTCATCATAGCTTTCAAGATAGGTATTGCTGTCATTTCCGGGATGGAAGTCCTTGTCCGGAATGATGGAATAAATAAAGGTATTCTCACCCTCCTTCAAAAACTGTTTGATGGAGATCCTGTCATTTTCAGTAACCTTCATGTTTGTGGCTACGGAGGTGCCGTCTGTCCTCTTGATGTTTACGATACCTGTGATATTTGAGTTGAAGGTAAGGTCATATTCTTTTGTATTTGAATAAGCATAGGATGAAGGTTCAAATACAGGCGTCACATAGTCCTTCGGACGCTCTTCGGCAGGATCGTCCATAATGGGATCAATGAGTGTGAGTTCGATATTTTTGAAGGTTGCTTTCGCAGCCCTGGCTGCGAAAAGTCCCGCGTATACGGTTGTAGGGTCAAGCTGTTCAAGATTGTCTGTCGCTTCATAATACTTCTTTACGATCTCATTTCCCGCCACATCGGTATAGGAAACGAAATAGCCTGTATTGTTCTTCCTGATGGAAAGATGGAAGGTATCAAGAGGAGTCGCTACGGTGCCTTCCACTCCGCCTTCATTCAGCGCATTTGCAACAAGATTGTAGGTTCCTGCTCCGAGAGGGCCGCATGAATATTCAATGGCTGAATTGTCGGTATTTGCGGTGATCGCCTTTGTGACATCAGCATCGTTTGCGTCAAGCTGTGCGAGGTTTTCAGGCGTGACCCCCTTCTTTTCCCTTGCGGTGACACCGAGCTTCATGGTGATCTTCGGATCGTTCGCGTCCTTTGTCACTCCCTTTATGGGATTGTAGCGGTATTCAGCCTTCGTGACGCCTGCCATGTAGGAATTGTTCCAGAAGGATTCGTTCTGGCCGTCGTTTCCGACGCGGTCTACAGCCATGAGGCCGAAGCCCTCCTGACCGTTGGTATAGGTCCACTCATCGACATGGACATCAGCCGTGAGGGTGAAGTTCTTGTCCGCCGGTACGGCATAGTAATAGAATGCGATACCGTCGGTGGAATTCTGAAGCTTTCCGTTGTTTCCTACAGACCAGACTGTGATGGTCCCGTCTTCATTCTTTGTATAGCCGTCCTTCTTCGGATCGCTGCTGGCGTTGTTTCCGAAGGATGCATAGCCCTCGGGCACTGTATAAGCATCCTCAACCAGAAGCTCAAAAGGCTCCGATACTGTCTCGTCTTTACCCTTAAAGGCCTTTACGAAGAAATTGTAGGTCGTTCCTATATCAAGCCCCTGGAATGTCCCCGCAACCTCATTCACTGCTTTGGGATCCGAAACTTCAATGTCGATAACTTCACTTGCCGGTTCTGAATAGATCTCATAGCGCTCCGCCTCCGGAACAGCAGTCACGAGCACTGAAACATCACCGCCGCCGCTGTTGTAGGCTGATCTGATCGAAGGCTTTCCGAGAGGAAGGGAGAAATCGATGCCTTCTGAATTTTTGCCCTGCAGACTGTTTTCCAGACTATATGAAAGCCTGTAAAGGAAGGGCACAAAACTGTATTCTCCGCTTGCCGAAGGCGTAAAGGAAAATTTCTGTTCTGAAGAAGGACCAAAGGCCGTCTTTGAGCCGCAACGATTTCCCTCTGCATCTTCCATTACGACAGTGACATAGTCGCCTCCGTCGTTCCCGATCTCAGATGACACCGTCACATCGATCTTTCCGGGATCGTCGGGATTCAAAGCCACGGACTTGATAGAGGGATTTTGAACATCAGTCCATTCCTTTCGCGCTATGGCCCCGTCTCCGGAAACCGTCACTGTAGCCTTGAAAAGATAATTGTTCCCGCCGTCACCGCCGAGGAAATAGGTCCCTGCCTGGGAAAGTTGAAGCTCTGAGATATAAAGGGAATTCTTTACGACTTCATCTTTAGTTTTTGCCACCTCGCTTCCGGCATTGTCGAGCACCTTCATCTGGCGTCCGTCTCCACCGGCAACCCACCATACCTTCACGGTGGAAGGTCCTGTGGTACTGAACCTGAGGGAATTGATGAGACCGTTTTCCTTTGAGACGCCGCCCTGGAAATTGACGCGCTGTGTGGTCTCATAGCCGTCCTCAAAGGTCTTTGAAGAGCTGTCGACCTTTGACTTCGCGCTGTAGATCAGCGTGAAGAAGCCATCGTCCCCGGCCACTTCAAAATCTCCGTCCGACCTGCTCCCCGCTTCAAAGGGAGAAAGCGCTGAAGCCACAAAGGTGTGCTCAACACCTTCTGCCCTTGCAGTAAGCGACGGAAGGGCGGAAAGGTTCGCCGTTGCAAGCGCCGTGGCAAAGGCCAGGGCAAATGCAAAGGCTTTTTTTCCTGTCTGTCTTAGATGCATTGATTTACCTCCTTTTTTTGGAATAGTGAAAAAAAAGAAAGGGCCCTCCGGACTTCACGCCGAAGGGTAGGCTAGATATATTATACCTTCTTTTTCCCTTCAATTGAACCGCAAAATGTAGTGGTGAAGGGAGATAGGGAGACAGAGAACCTTCACCCTGTCTCCACCTAATTTTTCCCGTTGACAACAACTTCGATTTTGATTATCA
>OMRF01000136.1 GCA_900313435.1 uncultured Lachnospiraceae bacterium
AAAATGTTTTCACTATTGAATTATTTTTCGGACTGATAAAGATCCATCCGAAAAAGAAGAAAAAAGAGGGAGAGGAAAAGGAAGAAGAAAAGAATGAGGAAGAGGCAGAAAAAGAAAAGACTATAAAGGTTGCCGAGAAAAAAGAGAAGAGTAAAAAGCTGAAAAAGCTGTTTGAAGACAAGGATGCTTTCAAGGCCGTTCTTAAGAAGATCATGAAACTTCTTAAGAAGATATTCCCACATATCAGATATGCGGATCTTGATTTTGCTCTCCAGTCCCCGGACAAGACAGGGACGATCACAGGGGTCATGTCTCTTGTGCCCATGCTGTACGGAAGGCATATTTCTTTCAGACCCGATTTTACGGCTGAAAAGGCTTATGCGAGAGGAAAGGTAGTTTTATCAGGAAAAATTTTCCTTTTTTATGCACTTTATATTATAATCAGCTTGTTTACCGATGATCGAACAAAGAAATTTATGAAGGCCCTTATCGCCTTCTTAAAGGAATCGAAAAAAAGCAAAAAGAAAAAGTAGGAGGCAAGAGACAGATGGAAAAAGAAACAGTAGTATTTGATTCTGCGGTAAAGTCCCTTATGGAAGGGATGGATGCTTATCTTTCAGCAAAGACCGTGGTCGGTGAACCGGTACATGTCGGTGATACCGTAATAGTTCCTCTCGTAAATGTCTCCTTCGGAGCCGGCGCAGGAGCTTTCTCGAACAATTCCAGCGGTTCGGGCGGAGGTATGGGCGGAAAGCTTTCTCCCTCAGCGGTCCTTGTTTTGAAGGACGGGAACGCCAGACTCATAAATATTGCGACTCATACCGGCCTTGACAAGCTCCTTGATATGATCCCTGATTTTGTGGAGAAGTTCATGAATAAGAAGTCTCATGCAGCTGACTCCGATGAGGTTGTAAAAGCCAGAGAGGTTGCGGGAGATGCCATAAAGGAAGAGGTCTTCAAGGATTCTGACGTAAAGAGTGAGATAGACAAATAAAAAAATGCTGCAGAGCGGATTGCTCTGCAGCGCTTTTTTTGGATCATTATGCTCTTTCGACTTTTTTGCTTCGAAGGCAGCTCGTGCATACATGAAGCCTCTTGGGAGAACCATCAACGATGCACTTCACTGATTTCACGTTCGAATTCCAGATGCGGTTTGATCTTCTGTGGGAGTGACTCACCTTGATACCGAAGTGAGCGCCCTTTCCGCACACATCACATTTAGCCATTTATATTCACCTCCTAAATATCATAAGCATAAAAACAACTCGAATATATTATCAGAGGAGACAGCAAAACGCAAGCACAAAAAGCAATTGTTTTTTACGGGGATTTTTCTTATAATTAGAGAACTCGTTTTTTTGTTAGACAGAGGAGGAACCTTATGCAGGGACTCGGAACATTTGAAAATTCAAATGGTAAGGTGATCATCGATACGGATGTTATCGCTAATTTTGCCGGTGCCGTGGCTGTTGAGTGCTTCGGGATCGTCGGGATGGCTGCCGTGAACATGAGGGATGGTCTTGTAAAACTTCTTAAAAAGGATCACCTTTCACACGGAATAGATGTCAATATTGATGAGAATAATGAGATCTCCTTTGATTTCCATCTCATCATTTCCTACGGCATAAGTATAGGCACAGTCTCTGACAATCTCAGAGAGACCGTGAAATACAAGGTTGAGGAATTTACCGGCATGAAGGTCAGACGAATAAATATCTATATTGACGGACTTCGCGTCATCGATTAAGGAGGATTTTTTCAAAAATGGGCATGACTTCGATCGATGCGTCAATGATATCAAAGTGTTTTCTGTCAGGCGCGAAGACCATAGAAAAAAATAAGGAGTTCATAAACGAACTCAACGTCTTTCCGGTTCCGGACGGTGATACCGGAACCAATATGACTGCAACCATAATGGCGGCTGCAAAGGAAGTTGTTGCTGCTTCGGAAAGTGATATGGCAGCTGTCTGCAAGGCCATGTCTTCCGGCTCCCTTCGCGGTGCAAGGGGAAATTCGGGCGTCATTTTGTCACAACTATTAAGAGGCTTTACAAAGACTTTGAAGACCGAGAAGTCTCTTGACGTAAAGATACTTGCCGGCGCCTTACAGAATGCCTGCGATACTGCCTACAAGGCAGTTATGAAACCTATGGAGGGGACGATACTCACGGTGGCAAGAGGGGCGGCTGAAAAGGCAAGGTCTCTTGCTGAGTCTACCGATGACATTGTTTTCTTTGTTGAGGAGATCGTGAAGGAAGCGGAGGAGGTACTGAAGAAGACTCCCGAGATGCTTCCGGTATTAAAAGAGGCCGGTGTTGTTGATTCCGGTGGACAGGGTCTTGTATGTGTGCTTCAGGGCGTCAGGGACTTTCTTCAGGGTAAGGAGATAGACCTTTCCCTTGAGTCCTTTGACGACGAGAAGAAGATCGGAGAAAAAGAGGTATCCGCCTTTTCATACGAGGCAGCCTTTCGTATACTTCCATCTGCCGTCTTTACTGACGCGGATGAGGTGGAGATGAAGCATTACTATGCTTCCATAGGTGAGAATGTCTATATTTCAAGGACTGTAGAGGATGTCTGCGTTACCTTAAGGACCAACGATCCCGGACATGTATTGACCAAGGCGCTGTCCTTTGGACCTCTGACCTCGGTCTCCATAGTAAATGACCGCCTTGAATCAAAGAAGAAAAATGACGGTTCCTACTCGGAGTTTTTCAAAAGGCCTTCGGAAGAAGCCGCATTGAAGGAGCAAAAGGCGAAGGAAGAAAAGGTCACTGAAAAGAAGGAGACCGCTTTTGTAGCGGTTTCTATCGGGAAGGGCTTAAACTCCCTTTTCAAGGAGCTTGGCGCTGATTATGTGATCGAAGGCGGACAGACGATGAATCCTTCAACGGAGGATATATTAAAGGCTATAAAAAAGGCAAACGCCAAATCCTGTATAGTTCTTCCAAACAACAAGAATATTATCCTCGCTGCGAATCAGGCTCGTGACATAGCGACAGACTGTGAAGTCACAGTCCTTCCCACAAAGACCATTCCCCAGGGGATCACGGCTCTTATCAATTATATTCCGGAGGAATCTGCGCGGGACAACGCAAAGAGAATGTTAAAGGAGATAGAAAAGGTCAAATCTGCCGAGATCACCTATGCGGTCCGTGATACAAAGATCAATGACCATGAGATACACAAGGGTGATTACATGGGAATCGGTGACAAGGGCCTTCTTTCAGTAAATCCCGATATCCAGAAAACGTTTGTTGAACTCTTAAATGCCATGCTTACAGAGGAAAGCTCCCTTGTCACTGTTTATTATGGCAGGGATGTAAAGAAGAAGGATCTTAAGAAAATCACAGATACGCTTTCAGAAAGCTTTCCGAAGGTTGAATTTGAGATAGCTGAAGGCGGACAGCCGGTTTATTACTATATCATTTCCGTGGAGTGATACCTTTTATGACAGGAAATACCTCTTCTTCGATCAGATCTCTGAAGGGCATCGGTGAAAAAACCGAAGCCCTTTTTAATAAACTGAATATATATTCCGTTGATGATCTTATTACCTATGCACCAAGGGCTTATTATCTTTACAGTGAGCCGGTAAGCTCATATGAAGACGTTAGGATCGGTGAAAAGCAGGCCTTTTTCGTCACCGTCGATGGGAAGCCGTCGATTAAAAAAGGAAGGGTATCTGTCACGATACTGAAAGGTATTGACAGAAACGGCATAAGACTTGAAATGGTCTGGTTTAATATGCCTTATCTTCGCTCTACCATCCAAACTGGTAAAAGCTATGTCTTCTTCGGACTTGTTAAGGAGATTTCAAGGGAGGGAAAGGTCAGCCTTTCACAGCCCTTGATCTTTGATCCCGAAAAATATGAAGATATGATGCGTTATCCACAGGGGATATATCCGCTCACTAAAGGGCTTTCAAATAATGCTGTGAAAAAAGCGATCAAGGCGGCTTTTGAGATCGCGGGCGAAAGAGAGGATTTTCTTCCCAATGAGATCCTTTTGAAGAGAGGACTTCCAACTCTTTCAAAGGCACTATATGACCTGCATTTTCCGGAGGATCTTGAGGGACTTAGAGTAGCAAAGGACAGACTTCTTTACGATGAGTTTCTTCTTTTTCTGCTCTTTGAAAAAATGAGCCATTCAAGGAAAACGGTAAAAAACACCTTCAGGCTTGAAAAGAGAACAGAGTTTGAAAGAGTGATGAACAGCCTTCCCTATCCATTGACTGAGGGGCAAAAAAAGGCGCTTTCCGATATAATGTCTGATCTTAACGGTCCACTTGTCACCGAGCGGCTTATACAGGGGGATGTGGGAAGCGGAAAGACCCTTATAGCTTTTCTTTCAATGCTTCTCATGGTGGAAAATGGTTACAAAGCTCTTCTTATGGCACCGACAGAGGTTCTGTCAAAGCAGCATCTCATTACCTTCCAAAAGTATATCGAGGAATTTTCCCTTCCCTATGAAGCGGTGCTCCTTAATTCCGATGTGAAGGGGAGTGAGAGAAAGGAGGCGCTTGAAAAGATACAAAGTTCTTCCGGCATATTCATAATCGGAACATCTGCCCTCATCACAAAAGCCAGGGAATATGAAAATGTCGGGATAGTGATAACAGACGAGCAGCACCGTTTTGGAGTAAAGCAGAGAATGACACTTATTGAAAAAGGTGAGAGTCCCTTCTCCCTTCTTCTTTCCGCGACTCCGATCCCGAGGACCCTTGCGCTGATACTCTATGAAGGTATGAACATCACGGTGATAAACGATAAGCCGAAAAACCGCCTTCCGATAAAGAACTGCCTTGTGACACGTGAGAAAAGAAGAGCCTCCTATTCCTTCATGGCAAAGGAGATAAAGGAAGGGCACCAGTGCTATGTGATCTGTCCCTTTGTAGAGAATAATGACGAAAAACCTGATGTCTGCGATGTAATGACATACAAGGATTCTCTTCAGAAGGAAATTGGGAGCGACATAAGAATAGCGTTTCTCCACGGAAGGATGAGCGACGAGGAAAAGGACAGGATAATGCGTGATTTCTATGACAGAAAGGCGGATATCCTGGTATCAACGACAGTGATAGAGGTTGGGATAGATGTTCCCAATGCAACAGTGATAATGATAGAAAATGCCGAAAGGTTCGGGCTTTCACAATTGCATCAGCTGAGGGGCCGTGTCGGAAGGGGAGATGCCCAAAGCTACTGCATATTCATGGATTGCTCCGGCAAAAAGGAGCCTGACAAAAAGCTTTCAGTCATCAATTCATCAAATGACGGTTTCTTTATAGCAGAGGAAGATCTGAAGGAGAGGGGACCGGGAGATCTTACAGGAATCCGTCAGAGTGGTGACGAAGGCTCTGGCTTTTCATATACAAAGCTTTCCGGAAATCAGAGGCTCATCAGGGAAGCTTCAGAGGATGCCGATCTCATTTTAAAGGAATCACCTGATCTTGACCTTGAAAGATACAGTAAGCTTTCACTTATTCTTTCAAAGAACGAAAAGAAACTTTACAGGAATCTCTGATCAAACGAGCCTTTCAACGTTTTCGAGAGTCGGAGCCACTACCATTGAGTAGTTTGTATAATAGATGACAAAGCCTGCCTTTGTACCGGGGGTCTTTTTTACTTCCTTTTTCTGAACATAGTCCACTTCAACCTTATTCTGGTCACGTCCCTCGGAAAAATAGGCGGCAAGCTGTGCGGCGGCAAGGAATGCTTCGTCTGAGGGTTCTTTTCCTTCAGTTTTCAGTATCACATGGCTGCCGTGTATCGTCTTTGCGTGGAACCACCAGTCTTTGCCGGTCGCTATCTTAAAGGTGACCTCTTCGTTCTGGTAATTGTTCTTTCCGACATAGATCAAAAAGTTGTCCCGGGTCCGGAAGGAAAGAGGGGAGGCCTTCTTTTCTTTTTTCTGACCTTTTTTTACGCCGCTTTTCTTTATGAAGCCGTGCTCGTAAAGTTCCTGCCGTATCTCCGCGATATCCCGTTCATCATCTGAAAAAGAAAGAGATGTAAGGATTGAGGATAATACCTCAATATTTTCTTTTGTTGTTTTGATACGATCAACGAGGGATTCCTTTGTGCGCTTTAATTTGTCATATTTTTTGAAGTAGTGCTTCGCATTTTCCATGGCGGATAGGTTTTTGTCGAGTGGTATCTTTACATCCTCTCCGGTATGATAATCATTTGCGACGAGAAAAGACTCGCCACCCTTTAAGTTGTAGCCGAAAGCATGGATGAGCTCTCCATAGAGCCTGTATTTGTCAGCTTTTTTTGTATCATCAAGCTGCTTTTCCTGAAGGAGCAGAGTCTTATTGTCGCGTGCGAGAAGGGTTTCCACGGTCTTTCTCAGGCTTTCAGTCTTTTGCCTGATATTATCCTCATGGTTCTTTCCTGAATAGAAGGCTTCAAGCATTGAAGAGACTGAATCGAAGGATCTTATTTCCATATCGGAAAGGCAGGTGAGAGGTATAGCCGAAAATTCCGGAGAAACAAGCCTCGATGACGAGAGATATATCGCAGGAGAGTAGCGCTTTTCCTTAAGTTCAGTAAGAAGGGATGAAAAGGAGGAATAAAGAGCGTTTTTATCGTTCATTGAAAGAGATTCCACGAAAGAATCGGGGGACAGTCCGCTTCTTGCAGCTATTTCCGATGAAGCAAGCGTACCGAAGCCCGTGAAGGAATCAAGGATAGCCTTTTCGATCGTCCTGTTCCCGGTAAGCACTTTTTTTGAAAAGCTCTCTTCGTCCATTTCAAGCGGGGAGCACTTACCCTCCTGATGTGGTATGAAATAGGGCTTTTGCGGGAGAACCTCCCGGACAGAGCTTACAAGGGAGGTGATCCTCTTTATCGCATCGATTATCACATCCTGGCTATCCGTGAGTATGACATTTGAATGTCTTCCCATGATCTCAAAATAAAGATGAAAATCCTCTACATCTCCCATTTCACCGCGATGAGAGAGAGTCAGCTTTATCACTCTTTCAAAACCGACCTGCTCTACCGAAAGGATGCGTCCGCCCTGACAGTGTTTTCTCATTGCCATACAAAAGGCTGGAGCAGTCTCAGGACTTTTCTTTTTATCCGTTGTAAGATAGAGGAGTGGAAGAGAAGCGTTTGCGGAGGAAAAGAGATAAAGCGGTCCCTCGCTGTCTCCACCCTTTATGGTGAAAAGAAGTTCATATTTTTCGGGCTGCGCTATCTTTGAGAAAGTGGCGCATTCAAGCCTTCTTGAAAGCTCTTCTGAGAGAGCGCTCACCGTGATACCGTCAAAAGCCATTCCTAAACGACCCCTTTTATGTTTCGTTGACGTTGAAAGTTGATTTTACTATAATATAATATCGGTTTTGAAAAAGAAAGGCGTTTACCTATGGCTTATTCCATGACTGGCTTTGGCCGTTGCACAAAGGAAGCAACCTGTGGACGGCTTACGATAGAGATAAAGTCCGTAAATCACAGATTTCTTGATGTTTCCGTAAGGATGCCCCGCGAGCTTTCCTTTCTTGAAATGCGGCTCCGCGATACGGTCAGAAGGAGGATAGTCCGGGGAAAGGTTGATGTCTCCGTGAGCTTCGACGGGAATACCGATGAAAACATCAGCCTTAAGTTTAATCCCAATATCGCCAAAAGCTATCTTGAAGGCGCGTGCGAGATGGAAAGCACTTTTGGTATCAAAAATGACATGACGACAGTCGCGCTTTCCTCTCTTCCCTATGTCTTTGAAAAGGTGACCAATCAGACTGACGAGGACGAGATGACAAGGCTTTTTGATGATTCACTCGAAGAA
>OMRF01000319.1 GCA_900313435.1 uncultured Lachnospiraceae bacterium
GAAGGGGGCGGCCTGCACGGTGGCTGTCCTTGATGACGGGAAGATACTTCTGGTCCGTCAGTATCGTCCTGCCCTTGAAAGGTTCACACTTGAGCTTCCGGCAGGAAGCCGCGACTCAAAAAATGAGGATACTATGGTCTGCGCAGAGCGTGAACTTTTTGAAGAGACAGGTTACAGGGCATCTGAAATTAAAAAGCTGCTTTCTTTAAAGTCTACGGTTGCCTTCTGTGATGAGCTCATAGACGTCTATCTTGCGACAGGGCTTAAAAAAGAGGGTGAACAAAAGCTTGACCCTGCTGAAGCCATTGATCTCAGAGCCTATTCCCTTGACGAGCTTATTTCGATGATCTTTGACTTCACTCTGCAGGACTCAAAGACAGTAGCCGGAATACTCGCATACAAGGCGCTTAGTGAAAAGTGACATCTGTTGTGGTATAATTATCTATCTTTTCACCGTTTGAACACATTTTGATAACAGGAAAGACAATTTATGAGCGTATATTTAATCGACTATGAGAACGTGAATTTCTCCGGCCTTGAAGGTGTCGGGGCATTGAATGAGGGTGATGAGGTCGTACTCTTTTACAGCGACTCCTCCTCTACTATCCCGATGAACCTTCACATAGACGTCCAGAGATCAGGGGCTTCAATGCGATATATAGAGATCAGAAAGACTGCAAAGAATTATCTTGATTTTCAGCTTGCGGCGCTTTCGGGATATCTCGTAGGAACGACGGACCAGACTGAGTTCATCGTGATAAGCAGGGATTCGGGATTCGATTCGGTCCTTGATCTTTTCAATACCCAGGACTTCGTCGGCAGGAAAGTCCATTTTTCAAGGCAGGATTCCATCGGTGGCATGATCCCGGTGAAGCGCAAGGCTTCCGCAAGGAAAACTGCCGCAAAGAAGCCCGCTGCAAAGAAGGCTGTAAAGCCCGTCGAAGCCAAAGCTCCTTCGGAAAACGGGAAGAGGCCGGCTGAAAATGCAGCAAAAGCGCTCGGCACAAAAAAGCCTGATATCTCAAACGCTTTTAAGGCTCAGATACGTTTGAAGGTAAAGGATATGAATCTGAAGCCCACCGATTACACAAAGATATACAATGTTTTTTCTTCAGCCAGTGACAAGCATAATTATGACATCGGCCTGATCAAGGCCTTCAAGGATCAGGAGCTTGGGAACAGGATATACAAGGCAACGCTTTCGGTATTCAACGGAAAGGGATAAATGAAAAAAACTTCATTTCTCAAGAAACATAAGAAGTTATTTATCTTTCTTATCATAGTAGTAGCTCTGGCCGGGGTATTCATCTATATGAGGAACAAAAACTCCGCCAATGCGAACGGTGAGGATGAATATACCGTCGGTGTTGCAGAGAAACGGACGGTGGTTAAGTCTGTCGCGGCTTCGGGAACCATTGTCGCAGCCGATTCTCACGAGATCAGAAATACGGATCTTCTCGGGCAGAAGGTGCTGTCTGTGAATGTTAAAGTCGGCGACAAGGTTAATGAGGGCGATATCCTGGTTGAGATAGATACGGAGACTTTAAACAGCCAGAAGCAGACGATCAACGATCAGATCGCCTCCATCCAGAAATCAAAGTACGAAAGGCATCAGGATTACAATAAGCTCCTTGAAAGACAGGAGGAGGAGAGACAGAAGAATATCGAAGATACCGAAAAAGCGCTGAATAGTGCTGAAGAAGCCTATTCCGAGGCGCAGAACGATTATACCCGCGCTCTTAATAACTACAACGATTATCTTAACAAGGGCGGTACAGAAGGGGATACCGTTGCGCAGACTCTATATGCCATCCTCGCTTCCCGTGAGGCTGAGGTATTTACCCGTCAGACAAACATATCAACCCTTACTGAAACCCTGAAAGCGCTGAACGAGGGAACCGGAGTTGCTGCTGATACCCTGCTCGACACCTATGATGACACAACGGCAGAAGCGATAAAGGCTCTCTCGGACCAGATCCTGTCAATAGACCGGAAGATAGAAGAGTGTATTATGCGC
>OMRF01000017.1 GCA_900313435.1 uncultured Lachnospiraceae bacterium
TCATAGAATGCGAGATACTTCGTACGAACAGAAATTCCGGGATGATAGAAAAGATGCAACAGGAGCTGTCCCTGTACAGAAAATGATCACTTTTTGAAAGGAGTTTTCAAATGATACACCCTTCTTATGTAGAGCTCATGAAGGTAGTAAACAAGGATGCCATCGTCGGTGAGGAGCCTGTGATCAACAGCCGCTACAGCATAGTCTGCGCAACGGCGAAAAGAGCCAGGCAGATCATAGACGGTCGGGATCCTCTTGTTGCCAACACCAGAGGAAAGAAGCCGCTTTCCATCGCGGTTGATGAGCTGAATTCCGGTGTCTTAAAGATCCTTACCGAGGATGAGGTACTCTCTGAAAGAGAAAAACAGGCGGCTTACGACGAGAAGGTCCGTGAAGAGAGGGCAAGGCGCCGCGAAGAGGATAAGCAAAGGAATGAGGCTAGAAAGTCCGAATGGAACAATGATGAAGATGAATCCTCTGACGGCACAGAGTACGATGATGACGAAGACGGGGTGGAAGAGTCTTCGGATGAGACAGCTGATCTTTTGGAAGATCAGGAGGCTCCTTCAGACGAAGAATGAAGGTATTCTTTAGTTCCTTAGGCTGCGATAAGAATCTCTGCGACGCTGAACATATGCTTTCCCTTCTTTCAGAGGAGGGGTTTTCGATCACGGATGACGAAAATGATGCCGATGTCGCCGTTGTGAACACATGTTGCTTTATAAACGACGCACTTTCTGAGAGCATAGATAATATAATCTCTCTTGGTTCTCTCAAAGAAAGCGGGAGACTTAAGGCTCTCGTAGTCACGGGCTGTATGGCTCAGCGCTACAGGGAGGAGATAAAAAAGACCCTTCCCGAGGTTGACTGTGTCGTTGGAACTTCTTCTTATGACGAGATAGTACCTGCCGTAAAGGCGGCCCTTTCCGGAGAAAAAAGAGTCTTCTTGAAGGATCTTGATGTCCTTCCGGATATTTCAAAGGGCAGGATACGTTCCTTTCCATCATCAAGCTTTCCGCTGAAGATTGCCGAAGGTTGCAGCAAGTGCTGTACCTATTGCGTGATCCCGTATATGCGTGGTCCCTTCAGGTCATATCCCATTGAAGACCTGCTCTCTGAAGTAAAACGACTTTCTTTTGACTTCCCGTCGGAGATCATACTGGTCGCTCAGGAAACCACTCTTTACGGTACCGATATCTACGGGAAAAAAGCACTTCCGGAACTTTTGTCAAGACTTTCAGAGATAGATACCGTATCAGGGATAAGGATAATGTACGCTTATCCCGAGGAAGTGACAGAAGAACTGTTGCTTTCCATGAGGGACAACCCCAAGGTCGTTGATTATCTTGATATCCCGATACAGCACTGCTCCGACAAGATATTAAACCGCATGGGAAGAAAGACGAACAAAGCTTCCCTTATCGAAAATATTACCATGATGCGGGAGATCGTTCCCGATATCGCTCTTCGGACCACAGTTATGTGTGGTTTTCCCGGGGAAGCAGAGGAAGAACATCAGGAGCTTCTTTCCTTTATCAGTGACATGAAATTTGACCATCTCGGTGCCTTTTGTTATTCAAAAGAAGAGGGGACGAAGAGCGCTTCCTTTAAAGGCCAGGTCAAAAAGGAGACAAAGGAAAGATGGTTTGATGAGGTGATGGCTCTCCAGCAGGACATCTCAAAAGAACTCTCTGAGAAGCTCATCGGAAAGACTTTTGAAGCAGTTGTAGACGGATATCTTCCCGATGAGGGCTGTGTGATCGCAAGGATCTACAGAGACGCTCCGGAAATTGACTCTTATCTGTTTTTACCTAGGGAAGAGCCCCTGATAGCCGGCACCAAGGTTTTGGCCAGGATCGAAGAAGCCAATGCTTATGATTACAGAGGAGTAATTATAGAATGAATCTTCCGAACAAGCTTACGTTACTAAGGGTTTTCATGGTCCCGTTCTTTGTCATCCTTCTTCTTGCATGGCCGGACTGGTTTTTGATGAGGGTGATAGCAGATATCATTTTTATAGCTGCTTCTATTACTGATTTTCTGGACGGTTATATCGCAAGGTCGAGGAATCTCATCACAAATTTCGGGAAGTTCATGGATCCTCTCGCGGATAAGCTTCTCGTTGTATCTGCGATGATATGCCTGACTTCACTCGGATGGCTTCCTGCCTGGTTTACCATCATCGTTGTAGCGAGGGAATTCTTCATCAGCGGCTTCAGGCTCATTGCAGTGGAGAACGGAAAGGTGATCGCTGCCGGCTGGTGGGGAAAATTCAAGACGGCTTTTTCAATGATCATGATAATCGTTATGGTGCTTCACATTGATAACCCGGTGATCTATGTGATAGAGCAGATACTGATGTGGGTATCACTGGCACTTACCGTGATCTCCATGATAGATTATGTTGTAAAGAACAGAGCGGTTCTGAAGGAGCAGAAATGAAGGAACGGGTTTATTCGACCGCTCTTTCCACGAAGGAGATTGCAAATGAACTGTTTCTCTTGCTGAAGAGGAAGAAGAAACGCATCTCCGTTGCGGAATCCTGCACCGGTGGCCTTCTTTCAGACGCACTGGTAAGTGTACCCGGTATTTCAGAGGTCTTTCCCGGAGGCTTTGTTACATATTCGGATGAAATGAAGGCAGATGTCCTTTCAGTTTCAAAAAAGACCCTTCAGTCACATACTGCCGTGAGCCCTGAGGTTTCAAGACAGATGGCGCTTCTTACAAAGCAGAAGGCAAATGTTGATATAGCACTTTCAACAACCGGCTATGCCGGTCCCGACGGCGGGACAAAAGACAGGCCTGTCGGCACAGTATATATTTCCTGTGCCATTAATGATATTGTCGTGACAAGATCCTTTCTCTTTGATGGAGAGAGGGAAGCCATCAGGAGAAAGGCTGTAAGAAATGCTCTTTTGTTGGCGATCGATGCCCTTTCAGGAGATTTTGATTAAACAATGAGGGTTATAGCAGGTTCAAAAAGGAGCATACCGCTTGTGTCTCCGGAGGGGGTGACTACCCGTCCCACGTCCGACAGGATAAAGGAGACTCTTTTTAATATCATAAGCCCTATCGTTTATGGCGCTTATTTTCTTGATCTTTTTTCAGGGAGCGGACAGATAGGGATCGAGGCTCTGAGCCGCGGGGCAAGTCGGGCCGTATTTGTTGATTCGGACAGAAAAAGCATCGCTGCTATAAAGGAAAATGTAAAGAAGACTGACTTTTTGGAATGCAGCGAGATCATAAACAGATCCGTTTCCTCATTTATCAGCACGTATTCGGGGAAGGAATCCTTTGATATCATTTTTATGGATCCACCCTATGATATGCGGGAGGAAAATAATATCCTCGATGACATATTGAAGCACGGTCTTTTGAGCGAGGACGGACTCATAGTGGCAGAGTGCGCAAGCGACAATCATTTTTTTGAAAAACTTCCAAAGGGTCTTTCCTTAAAGAGAGTGAAGGACTATGGGAAGAGCAAGAACTGTCATATTTTCATTGAAAGGGACTGATCCGGAAAAATGAAGAAGGCTATCTATCCGGGGAGCTTTGACCCCGTAACTCTCGGACATCTTGATATAATAAAGAGAGCCGCCACCATATTTGATGAGCTTACAGTCCTTGTCATGGCAAACAGCCAAAAGTGCAAGTTGTTTTCTGCTGATGAGCGTGTTAATATGATTAGTGGTCTGCTCAAAGATGTGCCCAATGTTCAGGTAACCACCTGGGACGGGTTGCTTGTGGACTACGCCAGGCAGAGCGGCTCAAATATCATAGTCAGGGGACTTCGTACTACGACTGATTTCGAATATGAGCTTCAGATGGCTCATACCAATCATCTCGAGTATGAATCTCTCGAGACGGTTTTTCTTACAACGGCACTTTCGTATTCTTATCTTTCTTCATCTGTAGTGCGGGAGTTTGCTTCCTACGGCGGGGATATATCATCCTTCGTACCTGAAAGCATCATTCCGATGATTGAGGAAAGATATAAGAAGATCGGTCTTAATGATTGAAAAGGATAAAGGACAAAAGAGCAATGAAAACCGAAAAGAGTGAGATTGAATTAGTGATCGAAGAGATAGAGGATTATCTTGATACATGCAAGAGTGCGCCTCTGTCACAGACGAAGATAATGGTGAACCGCGACGACATTGACTCACTTATTGAAGAACTGAAGACAAAGACTCCCGCAGAGATCAGGAAATATCAAAAGATAATATCCAATCAGGATGCTATTCTCCAGGACGCCAGGAAAAAAGCGGACGCGATCATTGAAGAAGCACATCTTCAGACGAACAAGCTGGTAGCAGAGCATTCGATCATGCACGAAGCCTATAAAAGAGCAAATGATGTTGTCGAGCTCGCGACGAAGCAGGCTACTGAGATGCTCAACAGAGCAACTCTTGAGGCCAATGATATCAGGACATCTGCCATCGAATACACGGACAATCTTTTGAAAAATATCCAGGATATCATCGTGTCTTCAATGGATTCGACAAAGATCAGAACCGATCGCTTCTTTGAGGAGATGCAGGGATATCTCGATACTGTGACAGAAAACAGGCTCGAGCTCTCGCCGGATCCCGCAAAGACAATCATGAACTCAACCATGCCAAACCGTGTTCAAAAACCTGAACCCAAGCAGGTGACAGGTATCAGCGTAGCCAGTGTGATGAGTTCAAGGCATAAGCAGGCCGCTTCTGCTACTTCCGCGGCTGAAGGGACGACTCCCGATAAAGGAAGTGCCGCCGTATCTCCCGCGCAAAATGCGGCTGCTCAGAATGCTCAGCAGTCAAACGGCAATTCCGCGATCAAAGAGGATAATACCGCCGCAGGTCAGGATACAGTTAAGCCCGCTGACAATAAGGCACGTAATGGCATTGATGTCCCGGAGCAGTTCTTCAACAAGGATTGAAGAAGCACAGAATAATAGTTAAAGAAAGCCGGCATCCCTTTCACCCTCAAATGAAAAGGATGCCCTTTTTGAAGGAAGAAAAGCTTCTTTTTTAGTAAATGAAAAGCTATACGGTCTTAAAAAAGGATGAAGGGCAGACTCTCATAAAGTATCTTCGCAGGATCCTGAAGAATTCCTATGATCCCTTTATCTACAGAATGCTTCGTAAGAAGAACATCCTCCTTTCAGGAAAAAAAGCAAGCGGGAAGGAACTCATCAGAGAGGGTGACATCGTCAGCATCTATCTTTCAGACGAGACCTTTCAGAAAATGAGTGAAAAAGAAGAGAAAGTCAGCTTCTTAAAGACCGATATTAAGCCATCTATCATATTTGAGGATTCCGATATCATCATTGCTTCAAAACCCGCCGGAATCCTCTCTCAGAAGGCTGATAACAGCACTGTATCAATGAATGATATCCTCCTGTCATATCTTGAAGAAAAAAAAGAGCTGTTTTTGGGTGATGTCTCCTTTCATCCTTCGGTTTCGAACCGGCTTGACAGGAATACCAGCGGCCTTATTTTTTTTGCAAAGACCTATAGAGGACAGAAATATCTCTCTTCCGTATTGCGGGACAGAACCCTTAAGAAGTATTATCTGGCAGTGATCCACGGAGTACTTGAAGAGGAAGGGGTAAAGACGGCATATATTTCTTCGGATCGATCAAGGGACGAGAATATGGTAAAGGTATCCGAAAAAGCAAAAGAAGGCTCAAGAGAGATAAGTACCGGCTTTAAGACTTTATCCACATCGCCCGATCAACGATACTCCCTCGTGGAATGTGATCTTATAACAGGCGCAAAGCATCAGATCAGAGCTCATCTTTCAGGACTCGGACACCCTGTGCTTTTCGATCCAAAATACGGAGATCTGAAAAAGGACAGGGAGCTTTCCTTTCCGGAAAACAAGAGGCAGCTGCTCCACGCAAGGAGGGTCATCTTCCCGGACAAAAGAGAGTTTGTTGCCCCACTTCCCGTGGATATTTCAAAAGCGCTTTCATTTTTTCGATTGGAGATGTAGAAATTGCCTACATGGAAATCAAGAGGACTGAGGGGCTCCGGCCTTGAGGACATGATAAATCTGACAAATAATGTCTACAGGGAAAAAGCCCTTGCTCTCATACAAAAGATCCCGACTCCCATTACTCCGATCACAATAGACAAGGAAACCCGCCACATAACTCTTGCCTATTTTGACCAGAAGTCTACAGTTGATTACATTGGAGCGGTGCAGGGGATACCCGTGTGCTTTGACGCTAAGGAGTGTAAGGCAAAAAGGTTTCCCCTCGCAAACATACATGAGCATCAGATCAGGTTTATGAAGGAATTTGAACAGCAGGATGGCATAGCCTTTTTTCTCATATATTTCAAAGATGAAGACAGGTATTATTATCTGAGACTGAAAGAGGCACTTCTTTTCTGGGAGAGGAAAGAAAGCAAAGGCCCAAAGAGTTTTGATGTTTCCGAGCTCACGCCTGATTATTTTTTTAAGGCAAAAAACGAGACCTTTATTCCTTATCTTGAAATGGTAAAAAAGGATATCCTTGAGCGATGATAAGGTGCTTGACAGAACAGAGAAATATCCGATATAATTCAGCGTGCTATCACGCTATCACATTACTGCACTAAAGTGGCGAGGAGTTTTTTTTATGAATAAGGTAATACATACACCCGAGGGTGTCAGGGATATCTACGGAGATGAATTCGACGAGAGGACAGAGCTTAAAAGAAGGCTGTCTGAAGCGATAGAATCCTTTGGTTATAAGGGGGTTGAGACTCCTTCGATCGAATTTTTCGATGTCTTTTCGAAAGAGATAGGTACCACTCCTTCAAAAAACCTTTACAGGTTTTTTGACAGGGAGGGGAATACCTTAAGCCTCAGACCTGATTTTACGCCCGGAGTATGCAGGATGGCATCATCCCATTTTTCCGCTGATGAAGGGCCTCTTCGTCTAATGTATTCGGGTAATGTTTTCGTAAATTATCTGTCATATAAGGGGAGACTCAATGAGTCGAACGAGATAGGCGCGGAGCTACTTTTCGACGACTCCATAGACGCTGATTGTGAGGTTATAGCGGCATGCTGCGAGGCACTTTCCATGACGGGGCTCTCGGATTTTACCATAGCGCTCGGGCATTCGGATATCCTTCGGGGGCTGATCGAGTACGGAGGGCTTAATGAGGAATGTGATACGGTAAAGAACTATATCACAAACCACAATACTTACGGTCTGTTGGAATTTCTGGAAGAAAAGGGAACGGATAGTTCAATAATCGGGCTTTTCAGTCTTATCCTGAATGATGACGGAAATCTTTCTCCCGATTCCAGACTGTTTGAACTTTCAAAGTCTTACCCGCTGATATCCGGTGGCCTTAAGAGACTGTCTGAAATATATGAGCTTTTAAAGTTATACGGAGTATCAGCCCACGTTTCTCCTGATCCGGGGCTGATCTCAAAATTCGGTTATTACACCGGGATCATCTTTACCGGATTTGCGTTCGGTACCGGGGAACCGGTAGCTGCCGGAGGAAGGTATGACGATCTCTTAAAGAGTTTCTCTTCCAAAGGACCGGCGGTAGGCTTTGCTTTATTTACAGATGAGGTTTACACCGCGCTTAAAGCAAAGAAGATAAGCCTTGCGAGGGGAAGGGTTGAAAAGGTCATTTCATATTCAGAGGAAGAAAAGGCTTTGGCCATAAAGGAAGCTATGGAGCTTCGGAGAGCGGGGACCATTGTTACCCTGAAAAGAAAAGGGGAGGCGTGATGGAAAACGACAACATGATTACCGTAGCACTCGGAAAGGGAAGGCTTGCGAAAAAAGCAATGGAATGCTTTGAAAGGATAGGCATATCCTGTCCCGAGATGAATGAGCCGGATACAAGAAAGCTCATATTTGAAAATAATGAAAAGGGCTATCGCTTCTTCCTTGCTAAGAGTCCCGATGTTCCCACCTATGTGGAATATGGAGCCGCGGATGTTGGGATAGTTGGCGAGGATACAATACTTGAGGAAGCAAGGACTGTTCATGAGGTGCTGGATCTTCATTTCGGCAAATGCAGGATGTGCATAGCAGGTCCAAAGAGCGCAAAGGATCTCTTTCTCGGGAACTCAATGATCAAGGTTGCTACAAAGTATCCGAGGATCGCAAAGGATTATTTTTACAACAAAAAGAACAGGACTGTTGAGATCATCAAGTTGAACGGCTCTGTGGAACTCGCACCCATAGTGGGACTTTCGGATCTCATATGTGATATAGTCGAGACAGGAACCACTCTTTTCGAAAACGGCCTGGAGATCTATGACACCGTCTGCCCGCTTTCTGCCAGAATGATAGTAAACCAGGTCTCCATGAAGATGAAGCGGGAGAGGATAGAGGCGCTTATAAAGGCTTGGAAGGAACTTGAAGAATAGGGGACGAAATATGAAAAAGCTGGTTGTCGATGAAAAAACCATAAAGGAGGTTTTAAGCGAACTCCTTTCAAGAA